>JBGVDX010000196.1:0-1281 GCA_045119575.1 Acutalibacteraceae bacterium | reverse complement strand
TGCGAGTTATCAAAATCGGTAGTAGCTATTGCGTCAGTCATGGGTTTTGAGCGCTCTTTGCCGACTAAAATAATTTCGTCGCAGTATTTAGTACATTCAAGACCTAAATTATAGTTGCATTCGTATTCTTTTTCGCCGAGTTCAATAAGTCCGGGAGTTACGATTACCTTTTTCATTCCGTCAAAGGAGCCAAGAACTCTTACCGCTTCAAGGCATCCTTCGGGGTTAGAATTATAAGCATCGTCAATTAATACCGAGCCTTTGATAAACGATTTAAGTTGTAATCTGTGTTCGGTTTGTTCAAGCTTTGAAACAGCGAAAACAATGTCTTTATCGCTTACACCAAATTCATGCGCAATCGCAACTGCGCCGGTAATATTAAGAACGTTGTGAATTCCTAACAGCTTTGTTGAAAGCGAAATTTTATTATCACCGAAAATAACATCAAACTGTGTTCCCGAAGAGCTGCAGTGAATATTTTCAGCCTTATATTTGCAGCCGTCGGTTGTACCGTACATAACCGAATTATATTCGCCGCATTTTCCTTTTATATACTCGTTATCGTTGGAAAGGAAAACAACTCCGTCCTTCTCTTTTACGGAATCAGCAAGTTCAAATTTAGTTTTAATAACGTTATCTATGGATTTAAAAGTACTTAAATGTTGAGGACCGACTGAGGTTATAATTCCCGTATCCGGATGAACTATTTTACAAATTTCTTTAATATCACCCACGTTTTTAGCGCCCATTTCGCATACAAAAATCTCGGTTTGAGGTTTCATATATTCGCGAATTGTCCTTACAACGCCGATAGGAGTGTTAAAACTGCCGGGTGTAAAGCAAACATTGTATTTTTCTTCAAGAATTCGAGCGATAATGTGCTTTGTGCTTGTTTTTCCGTAGCTGCCCGTAATTCCAATTATTTTCATGTTATTATAAGAACGCAATTTTTTCTTTGCGTCATTAATATACCATTGTTTAACCGCTCTTTCTGCAGGTGCATTGATAATATTAACGGCAACAGCGGTAATACCGGGAAAATAAAACAACACTAATACCGCAATTACGAGCGGAATCACAGCGTTTTTAAAGATAATCGCACACGCAGTAAGCGCCGCCAAAACAATAAAAGCGGTAGCGTACATTCTTTTTACTCTTGAGGTAAAGACAAGCGGTTTAATCGCCTTTTTTTGAAAGTTAAAGGTATGTAAAACCTTAAAAATTGAAGCAAATGATACTAAAATTAAAATAAATATGTCAAATTTAATGAGAGAGCATGAC
>JBGVDX010000195.1:0-3754 GCA_045119575.1 Acutalibacteraceae bacterium | reverse complement strand
CAAAGATAAGGAGCAAGAGCTTTATAGTCAAGCGGAAAAATTAGGTACCGGAACGGCCGCGGCTATTTCGCGCGGATATTCGTCAAGAGCTGTTAACATCGGCACCCTTACCGACCTTTATCCAACGGTAAACCGAGCAAGCGCGGCATATTCAAGCAACCGCACGTACAATAGCACATATTCCAATGATACATACGATTCGGGCATTCATATCGGTACGCTTAATGTTAATGGCGGGTCAGGAACCGGTATGTTGATTTCCGAACTTGAAACCATTGAATATGCGCGAAGAGAACAAGCAAGGTCGAGAGGAGAGAGATAAATGAACAATGGATTCCCGTGGATACGTTTCAAGGGGCTGCTATCAAACAGTATGAGTGGCATAGTGGTAACGTCTTTGCCGCCTCCTTGCAAAGCAGCGCAGCGGGTTGAAACTTTAACAGTACCGGGACGAAGCGGAACCCTGAACATTGTTGACGGCGGTAGCGAAACAGTATCGTTGCCGGTTAAGTTTTTCGCCTATGACCGCGAATCTGCGGATAAGGCGGATGCATGGCTTTGCGACAGCGGCGAGCTTATCCTGTCGAGCTATCCCGACAAGGTGTACACAGCCACCGTCTATGATGGTTTTGAATGGACCGAAGATGAAGACTTGGGGACATTCGAGACTACTGTTACCTTTAAGGCGCACCCGTTCCCGAGGGTTAATATCAATGCAACGTACACGGTCGCCGACGGTGGGGCAATAGTAATTGATAACCCGTACAATGTTGACGCATATCCTCTTTTCAAAGTGATTCGAAGCGACGCCGAACTGGACGAACCTCCGGCTATATTGCTCACGGTCAACGGTTACAGCGTTCTTAACATCACCGATGGCGCCATCGAAGGCGCAACAATGGACACCGATATTATGGAATGTTGGGACACTAACCGAAGCCAAATCAATGAGTATTGCTTTGAATATCCTGTTTTTGCGTCAGGTAAAAAAAGCACAATTACCATTTCGGGCGGAACCTTAATCATCGACCCACGGTGGAGGTGTAAAACGTGACAGGTTCATTAACTTGCAAACGAGTATCGGGTTCGAAATATCTAAACATATGGGTTGAATATACAATTGAACCCATAGAGGGCACTCGGTCATGGAAAGCTGATGCAGTGCTGTATGCACAAAGAACCAATACCGGATATACGACAAGCGGCACAGGCGACTTTACGCTCGGTATTAACGATGTGTCCGACTCAAGGCGTTATTATTACAGATACACGTCTACGAAATCCACTATATTATCCCTTTCTACCACCATTGACGAAACGTCATCCGGCAGCGGCACCTGCCGAATAACAGTAGTAGCTGATGGCTATTCTTTCTATTTCACCCTTGATAGTGAGGTGGCTCTGCCGATTATTGACGTTACGCCTCCAACGGTAGATGTGTGGATTTCGAACATAGCCGAAACAACCGCTCGTCTAAACGTAGCAGCGAAGCACCCGACGTACAATATAACCTCGGTAGCGTATTCCCTTGATGACGTTGTACTTCAAACCGACACGCCGGCAGCGGCAGAATACAGCGGATATGTTATCCTTACCGACCTAACATCGGAAGCGCATATCGCTGTTGTTACCGTTAAATCGGGAAATGGCAAAACAGAGGTAGTATCAATACCGTTTCAAACCGAATTTGTGCCGGCAACCGAAATCATAGCCGAATCGGTAGCAATTACGGTCAATGAGACGGCTCAGGTTGCCTACGTTTTATCGCCGGCTGAATCAACCGAATTTGTCCGTTACTCTATAGCTAATGCCGAGATAGCTTCTGTAGACAGTCTTGGGTATGTAACGGGTCACAAAGTGGGCGAAACACAACTGATTCTTTCAACAAGTGAAGCCAGCACAGCGGTCACGGTCACGGTTACGCGGTCAACGTTTTATCGACCGGAAAAGCGCACATACATAAGACTTTTTGATTCTAGAGAAAAAAGGTTTTTAAGCGGCGGTGTTTGTGTTCTTATGCCTACGGTGTGTACCGTAAGCGAAAAGCTGAACGACAGCTATACGCTTACACTTGAACATCCGCGCGACGAATGGGGAAAGCATAATTATATAATTCGCGGCGCAATTATTGAATGTCCTACGCCACGAGGTCTTGACCTTTTCCGCATTAAAAAGGTTGACACAAATGACCCCGGGAAAATAGTCGCAACGGCTGAACATTATACCTATGATTTGAACGATAATCTTGTAAGAGGTTGCAAGGTTAATAAAGTCAGCGGTATAGCCGCGGCACAAAAGATAGCGTCGTGCTTATCGTATACGGGGGATATTGCGATTTCTTCGGATATTAAGGACACCGCATCGTCGGAATGGGATTTGATTAATCCGACAAAAGCGCTACTTGGAACGGAAGATACATCCTTTGTGAATGTTTACGGCGGTGAAGCTTACCGATATCGCAACACGCTTACAATGCGGCAACGTATTGGCGTTGATAATGCTTTTATAATCCGTCATCGTAAAAACACGCAGGCTGTTAAGTTGACCATGGACGATACGCAGGTGGTTACGCGCTTAATAATGTCAGGAAGAGATTCCGAAAACAATGTGTATATGTTATCGACGCCTGTAGACGCCGATAATATAAACGACTTTCCCCATCCAATCATCGAATATAAGGATTGTTCCGATATTAAAGTAGGAGCAAAAGATGAAGACGGGAATGTTCTCTATAAAAATAAAACAGCCGTTCAGACGGCTCTCAAAGAAAAGGCTTTGTCAATGTTCAATGAGGGAATATCACAGCCCAAATGCACCCTTACGGTCAATATCGTAGCTATTGAAGATACCGACGAATTTAACAGCTATAAAGCGTTATTGCTTGCCGGAATTGGAGATTCGGGGCGATGTACCTTTCGCGACGGCTCGTCGGCCGTGTTGCGTATGACAGGCTACAGCTACAATGCTCTTACTCGAAGATATGAGTCTGTAACTCTGGGAGATGCAAGAGAAACTATTGTAGATACCATTAACAAACTTACAAAAGGAGGATAATAAAAGTGACAGCCAATATTCAGACAATTACCCTTGACCTTACCAATTCGGCGTATTCAGCGGCACAAAAGGTGTTTGTGGTTCAAGGGGACAGCGGCACCCGCCCGGTTAAAGCTGTTATAACAGATAACGGGATGGTGAGGACCGACCTCTCTCACGAGTCGGTATGTCTATATATAGATAATAATGGCGACCGTCCTACTTATGTTGAGGGAATATCTGTAGTAAACGGTGTAGCGGAATTTAATATACCGCAATCAGCGGTTTTAAATGCCGGCACGGTGAAAGCCGAGCTGCGATTTGTTGACGAAGAAAACAGAGTTTTAACGTCAGTTCCATTTGTGGTAGAAGTTGGCGCTTCCGTATATGATGAAAACGCCTTGCTCGGTACTGACGATGGAGATGTCCTCATTCGGATGGTTGAGCAAGCCGAAGAAAGTGCAGAAGCGGCGGCTGAAATGGCCGGCAAAGTTGAAAGGTTGATGGATAGTGCTGTATTGCGGGCTGATATTGATAATTGTTTAGATAGCGAAAGTACAAATCCTGTTGAGAATAAAGCTGTTGCCGAAGAATGCAATGCTATCTGGAACGAGTTAAACACAGCGGCAAGGATGCAATATGTCGAAAACAACTTCGTAAGTACATTATTTGAACAAGGCTTTGAAGATGGGCAAAAGGCAACAGCCCGTAGTAACATAGG
>JBGVDX010000194.1:0-1891 GCA_045119575.1 Acutalibacteraceae bacterium | reverse complement strand
CCGTCGACGTCGGCATCGGTACAAATAATAATCTTATTCCAACGTAAATTATTAATATCGAAATTTGACAAATTCTTGTTAGATTTAGTCTTAACCTCAACGCCGCAGCCTAAAACTTTTAAAAGGTCGGTTATAATTTCGCTTTTGAAAATTTTGTCGTATTCAGCTTTTAAGCAGTTAAGAATTTTACCTCTAACCGGCATAATCGCCTGAAAATACGGGTCACGGGCTTGCTTACAAGCGCCTAAAGCCGAGTCACCCTCTACTATGAACAGCTCACGTTCATCAACCGATTTGGTACGGCAATCAACGAATTTTTGAACTCGGTTTGCCATATCCATTTTGGTTTGAAGAGTGTTTTTAATGTTAAGTCTTTCTTTTTCGGATTTTTCTCGGCTGCGTTTATTGATAAGCACCTGCTCGGCTATCTTATCCGCGTCGGCCTTATTCTCGATAAAATAGACCTCAAGCTGATGACGCAAAAAATCGGTCATAGCCTCTTGAATAAATTTATTGGTTATGGATTTTTTGGTTTGGTTTTCATATGAGGTTTGAGTAGAAAAGGACGAAATTACAATAATAAGACATTCCTCAATATCATTAAAGGTAATCTTACTTTCGTTTTTCGTGTACTTTCCCGCCTGCTTAATATAGGCGTCAATTTGGGAAACAAAGGCGCTTCTAACCGCTTTTTCGGGGGCGCCGCCGTGTTCAAGAAAACTTGAATTGTGATAATATTCTTTTTTTGTAACCGTTTTTGAAAAACAAAGCGACGCATTAATTTTAACCTTGTATTCGGGCTTGTCCTCACGGTCACGTCCCATACGCTCAGTAGACCATGTTTGAATAGAGGTCATAGCGTTATCCGCCGCAACCTCTTCAACATAGTCGGAAATACCGTTATCATATTTAAATTCGGTCGATTTAAAACCGGCGGCACTGTACTGGTCACGTAAAATGAAAAGTATGCCGGGGTTAACTACCGACTGTCTTTTTAGAACCTCCGCGTAATAATCAAAAGAAACGTCAATATCGGTGAAAACCTTAATATCCGGCTTCCAGCGGATTTTGGAGCCGGTTTGTCTTCCCTCGTATTTTTCTTTTTTAAGGCCGCCTATGTTTTCGCCGTGTTCAAAATGCAAGCTGTATAAATATCCGTCGCGGCGAATTTCAACGTCCATGTACTCGGATGCATACTGAGTTGAGCAAAGGCCGAGTCCGTTCAAACCGAGAGAATATTCGTAGCTGCCGCCGTTATTGGTGTCGTATTTTCCGCCGGCGTACATTTCGCAAAATACAAGCTCCCAGTTTTCTTTACCTTCGTTTTTATTATAATCGACGGGAATTCCACGGCCGAAATCCTCAACCTCAACCGAGTTATCAAGATAACGGGTTACGATAATTTTTTTACCGTGGCCCTCTCTTGCTTCGTCTATTGAGTTGGAAATAATTTCGAAAATCGAATGCTGACAGCCGTCAATACCGTCGGAGCCGAAAATAACCGCAGGACGTTTTCTAACCCTGTCGGCTCCTTTCAGCGACTGTATACTTTCGTTACCGTATTCAGCGTTTGTTTTTGCCATATCGTTATTTCTCCGCTTAAAATCAAATATTATGGGTATATTTTCTTTATAATACACCATATATAGTTTTCAGTCAAGTTTTTGTTCAAATTTAGTTTTTATATTCCAATCATGTATTTTATTAACTGTTATCATTTACAAAAGTTAAGAAAAAATAATATCGGTGATAAAATTTATGAAAAAATTAATTATGATTTTTGCTATATTGATGGCTTTTACTTCTTGTTCAACTAACGATAATCAAATGAGAATAGATAACCAAAGTCAGGTCGGCCAAATAATTGATTTTGACTCGCTAAATAACGAAA
>JBGVDX010000193.1:0-1657 GCA_045119575.1 Acutalibacteraceae bacterium | reverse complement strand
ACGGTGAGAAACGCCATTTGCTGGCCCGATTTAGTAGCCTTTTGCTTAACCGAGGATATTTGAACAAGCAGGCGAACGCGCTTACCGTCGGTAAATTCGGCGGTTTCGTCGTCACCCAAAATTTCGCTTATATCGGTAGCGCCGATATCCCGAGACAGTTGCTCATAATCCGCCATAGGGTGACCCGAAAGGTAAAGTCCCGTAACGTCACGTTCCATATTAAGCAAGGTTTTTTCGGGATATTCGGGAACTTCGGGATAATTGTATCCGTATGACGACGATGAATTGTCGTCGGTCATATCGAAAAAGCCAAACTGACCCTCGACGTTATTGCGTTGACGGGAGCTAAGCTGTTCAAATATGGCGTCGATGGAATCCATCATTTGGTGACGGTTAGCGCCGAGCCCGTCAAAGGCTCCGCATTTAACAAGGCTTTCAACCGCTCGACGGTTCAAATCCTGACCAAAAAGGCGGTCGCAAAAATCGTACAAATCTTTAAAATTGCCGTTCCTTTCACGTTCGAAAAGCATACGGTCGATTATCCCGCCGCCCAAATTTTTAACAGCAAGAAGCCCGAAACGTATAGCTTTATTATAAACGGCAAAACCCTTTTGCGACTCGTTAACGTGAGGCGCAAGAACGGGTATACCCATTCTGTGACATTCGGCGATATTTTCGGAAACCTTATTCGCTGAATCAAGAAAACCCGAAAGGAGCGACGCCATATATTCCCTGCCGTAATGGCATTTAAGGTATGCGGTACGGTACGCAACATAGGCGTATGCCGCTGCGTGAGATTTATTAAACGCATATGACGCAAAAGACGACATGCTGTCGAAAATCTCGTTGGCCGCTTTTTCGGAAACGCCATGATTTACGGCGCCCTCACAATCATCATCGCCGTAAATAAATGCGTTGCGTTCGCGTTCCATTACGTCGTGCTTTTTCTTTGACATTGCGCGGCGGACAATATCCGCTCGGCCGAAAGAATAGCCCGCAAGTTCACGGAAAACCTGCATTACCTGTTCCTGATAAACAAGACAGCCGTAGGTGACCTTTAAAATCGGCTCAAGCTGAGGTGCGGCATAGGTCGTGTTGCCGGAATGACGGTTACTTATATATTTCGGGATTGATTCCATAGGGCCGGGGCGATAAAGCGACAACACGGCGATAATATCCTCTATCCCCGTAGGCTTAAGCTGGGTTAAAACACGTTTCATGCCCGCCGATTCAAACTGAAACACGCCATTTGTTTGGCCGTCGGAGAAAAGAGCAAAGGTTTTTTTATCGTCAAGCGGGATTTTTTCGATATCAAAATCGGGTTCTCTGCGTTTTATCATTTTTACCGTATCATCAATTACGGTAAGGTTTCTGAGCCCAAGAAAATCCATTTTAAGAAGCCCAAGACGTTCAAGGGTAGTCATAGTAAATTGAGTTACAACGGAGTCGTCGTTGGTTGCAAGAGGCACATACTCGTCAACCCTGTCCCTTGTTATAACAACGCCCGCTGCGTGGCGAGAGGCATGACGCGGCATGCCCTCGATTTTTCGGGACATATCGATAAGATTTTTTATCGTAAGGTCGCTGTCGTAAAGCAACTTAAGGTCGGGAGAATCGGAAAGCGCCTTATCAATAGTTGCGTTAAGCTCAAACGGTA
>JBGVDX010000192.1:0-2352 GCA_045119575.1 Acutalibacteraceae bacterium | reverse complement strand
TAAGCTTATAAAAAAACAGGGAAACGCCCGCAGAGGCGAATTTAAAACAGTTCACGGTACGGTGCAAACGCCCGCATTCATGAACGTTGCAACCTCAGCGGCAATAAAAGGCGGTATTTCCGCTTACGATTTAAAGGATTTGCGTTGCCAGGTAATGCTGTCCAATACCTACCATCTTAACCTTCGCCCGTCAAGCGAGGTTATTAAGGAGGCCGGCGGTTTACACAAGTTTACCGGCTGGGACGGACCTATCCTTACCGACAGCGGCGGATTTCAGGTTTTTTCGCTGTCCTCTTTGCGTAAGATAAAGGAAGAGGGAGTAACCTTTGCTTCTCATATTGACGGCAGACGCATTTTCATGGGCCCCGAAGAAAGTATGCAAATCCAGTCAAACTTAGGCTCAACCATCGCTATGGCTTTTGACGAGTGTGTTGAAAACCCCGCAACTTACGAATATGCAAAGCAGTCGGCTGAGCGTACCGTGCGTTGGCTTGAACGTTGCAAAAAGGAGATGCAGCGCCTGAACTCATTTGACGATACGGTTAACAAAAACCAACTTCTTTTCGGTATAAATCAAGGCAGCACATACGAGGATTTACGCGTTAAGCATATGAAGGATATCGCCGCTTTGGATATGGACGGCTACGCAATCGGCGGACTTGCCGTAGGTGAAACTGCCGATGTTATGTACCGTGTGATTGAGGCGGTTGAGCCATTTATGCCGGCCGACAAAATCCGTTATCTTATGGGCGTCGGCACTCCCGCAAATATCCTTGAGGCGGTTGATAGGGGAGTTGACCTTTTCGACTGCGTAATGCCGAGCAGAAATGCCCGTCACGGCCATTTGTTTACTTCCAACGGAACAATTAATATTAACAACAATAAATACGAGCGTGACTTTACGCCGATTGACCATAACTGTAACTGTCCCACCTGCCGCAATCATACAAGAGCATATGTGCGCCATCTTTTAAAGGCTGACGAAATGCTCGGTCACCGCCTTTGCGTAGCTCATAATCTTTGGTTTTACAACACTTTTATGGAAAAAATCCGTTTGGCGCTTGACGAGGACCGATTTCCGCAATTTAAGGAAGAAATGCTTGCCACCGTTTGCCGCAGAATATAAAGCAATCTTAAACATAAATCACCGTACCGCTAAATGTTGTGGTGCGGTGATTTTTTGTGCATATTATACCAAAAATAGTTATAAAATTTTTTATGTTAACTATTGCAAATGGGGAAATGGTGATGTATAATAACATTAAAATAACACCGAAGTGGAGCAAAATGGTGTAAAATGGTGTAAAACTAACTCGAAAGGAGGACATTACCGTGACCGGAACGTTTTTTCACAATGTAGATAAAAAGGACCGTATATTTATCCCCGCCAAAATTCGCGAAGAGTTGGGAGAAAATTTCGTAATGTCTATTCCTTTTGACGGTCAGCCATGTATCTCCATTTACCCCACCGAATACTGGAACGTTATGAAGGCCCGAATTGACGCGCTCCCTTATCTTGAGGTGATGTCAATTATGCGTCTTGTGGGACCGCTTACCGACGATAACGTTACCTGCGACTCTCAGGGACGCGTACATATTCCCGCCGAGCTTAAAAGACATGCGGGACTTAACGAAAAGGTTTGCATTATCGGCACCTCTCACACCCTTGAAATTTGGAACGAGGACACATGGAGAGAACGCAAAGCGGCGGAAGAAAACGAGGGCTTAGCCAATATCCTCGGCCGAATTTCGCTTTAATAACGGAGCGTACAATATGGAATTTAAACATATATCGGTACTGCTTAACGAGTCTATTGAAGCGCTTAACATTAAACCCGACGGAATATATATCGACGGAACAGCCGGCGGCGCCGGACATTCTTCGGAAATCGCAAAACGCCTTACAACAGGCCGTCTGATATCGCTTGATAAAGACCCCGACGCAATAAAAACGGCAACCGAGCGACTTTCTATGTATAAATGCGCTACGGTAGTTAATTCAGATTTTTCTAACTTTGATAACGTGCTTTCCAACCTTGGAATTGAAAAGGTTGACGGAATACTTCTTGACCTCGGCGTATCGTCTCACCAAATTGATACCGCCGAACGCGGCTTTTCCTTTCACGCCGACGCGCCGCTTGATATGCGAATGTCGCAAGAGGGAAGAAGCGCAAAAGACTTTGTAAACGAAGAAAGCGTCGAAACCTTAGCCCGTGTTATAAGAGACTATTCGGACGAAAAGTTTTCTTACCGTATCGCAAAAGCGATAGTTGACGCAAGGGAAAAGGCGCCGATTGAAACAACGTTACAGCTTGCCGAGATAGTAAGCTCCGCGGTTCCTGCGGCGGCAAG
>JBGVDX010000191.1:0-5759 GCA_045119575.1 Acutalibacteraceae bacterium | reverse complement strand
AAAGGATAATATATTAATACTATATTATTAAAACACACAATCACCGATTTGTCAATTACGCAAAGAGGTACAAAAAAACTCACTTTTCGACATTAATTATGACATATTTATCAATTTTATTTTTTTATTTCGTCAAGGGCTTGAAAATATTTCTTTTTAATCGGATTTTACGTCAAAATTACAGACAAAGGGTGGAAATCGGCACAGCGGCATGGTATAATAATTTATAACGCATTTTAAAGAGGTTAACCGCCTTGTTAAAAATGCTTTTTACCCAAAAAACGGACAACACGTTTATCCGATTTTATCGTTAAGTTTTTTCAGTGCAGTTATTCTCGTTCGGAGATTTTCTGCGAGAAAATTTTCACTTTACAGAGGTGAGAATAAACAAAATATGAAACAGGATAACACAAAAAAGGAGCCCGCTAAATTCCTGCAAAAAGGAAAATACAGATTTTTAAGAGTTATATTCAGCCGCACGGGCATTATTCTTATAATGCTCGCCGTTCAGTTTGCGCTTATTACGGCGGCTTGGGTATGGCTTAACAATGCGTTTGTTTACGTTTGGGTTGCGAGCATAGTTTTGTCGGTTATGCTTGTTGTTCATATATTCAACGACGAGAGCAATCCCGTAGTTAAGCTGACATGGATTATAGTTATTACGGTTGTTCCCGTTTTCGGGCTTATGCTTTACCTTTTCGTTAAAAACGACATAGGTCACCGACTTATGATTACGGCGTATACCGATACTCAAAAACGCACAAAAAAGTTCCTTAAACCGAGTTGTGCCGTTTCGGACAAGGATATAGACGCAGACGCTTCATTTAAAGGAATTTCACGTTATTTAAGCGGCGAAGGATTTGCGACATACAAAAACACGAGGGTAACCTATTTCCCGCTTGGCGAGGATAAATATAAAGAGCTAATTAAACAACTTAAAGCGGCCGAAAAGTTCATTTTTCTTGAATATTTCATAATAGAAGACGGTATTATGTGGGGCAGTATTCTTGACATATTAAAAGAAAAGGTGAACGACGGGGTTGAGGTTCGTGTAATGTACGACGGCTCAAACACCGTTCAAAAGCTTTCCTACGGGTATCATAAAAAGCTTAAAAAAGCGGGCATTAAATGCAAAATGTTTGCGCCGTTTAAGCCTTTTGTTTCGACCTATTACAACAACCGCGACCACCGAAAAATCGCCGTTATCGACGGCAAGGTTGCTTTCACGGGAGGCATAAATCTTGCCGACGAATACATAAACGAGAAGCAGGTTTACGGCCACTGGAAAGATACCGCCGTTATGCTTGAGGGCGACGGTGTAATAGGCTTTACGCTTATGTTTTTACAGATGTGGAATCTTGACGAAACCGACGAAAGCTACGGCAAATATTTGACCTCATATTACTCGGTGCCCGCCGACGGATACGTTATCCCCTACAACGACAGTCCTCTTGACAAAGACCTTGTAGGTGAAAACGTTTATCTTGACATGATAAACACGGCGAAGGATTACGTTCACATTACTACACCTTATCTTATACTCGACAACGAGATGATTACAGCGCTTACCTTTGCGGCAAAAAGAGGGATTGACGTTACGATTATCATGCCGCATATCCCCGACAAAAAGCTGATTTTCGATTTATCCCGCACATACTATAAACGGCTACTTGAAAGCGGGGTAAAAATATTCGAGTATACCCCCGGATTTGTTCACGCAAAAATGTTCGTAAGCGACGGTATCAAGGCAACGGTAGGTACAATCAACCTTGATTATCGCAGCCTTTATCATCATTTCGAATGCGGCGTTTATATGTACGGTACGGGCGCCGAAAGAGAAATTGAAAAAGATTTTTGTAACACCCTTAAAAAGTGCGAAAAGATAACCTTAAGCGGGTTAAAAAAGGACAAGTTTATAAGCAAGCTTTTCGGCAAAGTTCTTAAGTTAGTTGCGCCGCTTTTATAAAAAACGAAAGAGGACCAATTTATGAAACTTAATTACAAGCGTATATTTTGCGTAGGTTTTGCGTTTTTCCTTATCTGCGCCTTTTGGCAGGCGTACGACACCCTTATTCCAAAAATTTTAACCGATAAATTCGGTATGTCGCAAAGTCTTTCGGGCGTTATTATGGCGATTGATAACGTTTTGGCGCTCTTTTTGTTGCCTTTTTTCGGTTCGCTTTCCGACCGACACAACGGCAAACGCGGTAAACGCACTCCGTTCATTTTAACGGGAACGATACTTGCCGCCGTACTGTTTATTACGCTTTCTTACGGCGATTATATGCAGTTAAATAATATTGAGGCGGTTAAAAACGGCGACAAGGCTTCCCTGTCGGCGCTTTATGACAAAATGGAAGGCAAGGAGCTTAAAACACCCGACGGAAAAGCGTTTGTGTTAAGCGAGGATAATAAAGACGGGGCTATTTCGAAGGTCGAGTTTACCGAAATTACTCCCGAATCAGATGAACACACCGAATTTGTAGCCCCCGCAAGACAAAGCTACGCTTGGCAAACGACCTTAAGCAGTCCCGTTACGATGATTTTCTTTATCGGAATACTGTTTTTGCTCCTTTTATCTATGTCGTCCTTCCGTTCCCCTGCCGTCGCGCTTATGCCCGACGTTACAATAAAGCCGCTGCGTTCAAAGGCGAACGCCGTTATCAACCTTATGGGTGCGGCGGGCGGAATTATTGTACTTGCGCTCGGATTTGTTTTCGGCACCGGTAAGGCTGAAAACGCTTTAATGAGCTATAGCCCGTTTTTCATCACTATTGCGGGAATTATGCTTATTTCCCTTGCAATATTCATGTTTACGGTTAAGGAGCCGCGGTTTGTAAAAGAGGCCGAGGAGGAAAGCAAGAAATATCACATCGACGAGGAAGTTTCCGCCGACGGCGACCGAAAGCTTAATAAAAAAGAGATTATTTCGCTTATCCTCATTTTGGCGTCGGTTGTTTTTTGGTACATGGGCTACAACGCCGTTACAAGCAAATACTCCGTTTATGCGGGCAAGGTTTTAAATCTTGATTACAATATAACCCTTATGATAGCAAGCGGCGCCGCTATTGTTTCCTATTTGCCCGTCGGTATTATTTCGTCCAAAATCGGCCGCAAAAAGGCTATTCTTGTCGGCGTTGCAATACTTTGTACCGCTTTTGCGGAAGCGGCATTTATGCGAGCGGGCAGCTCGGTTATGTTTATGAATGTCCTCTTTACGTTGGCGGGTATAGGTTGGGCTACCATTAACGTTAACAGTTATCCGATGGTTGTTGAACTTGCGCGAGGCGGAGACGTAGGCAAATACACGGGTATTTACTATACCGCAAGCATGGCGGCGCAGACAATTACCCCGATTTTCAGCGGATTTTTAATGGATATGAAATTCACCGTTTTGTTCCCCTACGCTGCCGTATGCGTTGCGTTGTCGTTCGCTACAATGTTGTTCGTTAAGCACGGTGACAGCCGTCCCGAAACTAAAAAGGGACTCGAAATTTTTGACGAGGACTGATAAAAAATGATAGGCATGTACGTTGGTATAGGGGTTTTGTTACTCCTTATCGTCCTTTATTTTTTGGCAATTATGCCGTCACTTAAAAAGAATGAAACGGTAGAAAAATTAGGTGTAACGAAATTTGCTCACAGAGGCTTGCACAACGGAAAAAAGGGCGTTCCCGAAAACAGCATGCTTGCGTTTAAGCTTGCCGCCGAACACGGATTTGGAATGGAACTTGACGTGCATTTAACTAAAGATAACCAAGTAGTTATCATGCACGACGGCACCACCGACCGACTTACGGGTTTTAACGGATATATTCCCGATATGACGGCCGACGAGCTGCGGGCGTTACATCTTGATAACACCGACGAAACCGTGCCGTTTTTAGCCGATTTATTGGCCGAAATTGACGGCAAGGTGCCGCTGCTTATTGAGATTAAAACCGATAAAGGTAATTACAAAGCGCTTTGCGCCGAATGCTTTAAGCTGCTTGATACATATAAGGGCGATTATGTTATAGAATCCTTTGACCCGAGGGTGCTTTGGTGGTTACGGATAAACCGTCCGAAGGTTGGCAGAGGCCAGCTTGCAACCTCAAATTGCGGCGTTAACCCGATACTTGATTTTGGGCTTAAGCATTTGATTACCAACTTCCTCGCAAAGCCGCATTTTATCGCTTACGATGAAAATTTTGTCGGAAAGGTTTTGGCGCCGAGGTTGTGCACATCGTTTTATAAAGCCAAGCTTTATTTGTGGACAATAAGGCAGGAAAATAATCTTTATTCATACAAAGAAAAAGGGATTTCAAGCATTTTCGAATGCTTTATACCGAAAAATTAATTTATAAAACACATAATAAAAACGGTGGTTGACGAAAACCCGTCAACCACCGTTATTTTTCAGTTATTTAAACAATTCTTCTCATTTCTATGCTTATTACTATATTATCCTGAACTATTACGCAAAGTTCGGTTTTTTCACCCTTGTAAATACATTCCTTATCGTTGGCTTGGTAGTTTTCGCCGTAAAGTTCAACCATTTTTTCTCTTGTATCGCCGAGGCTTAAGCCTTCGGCGGTAGAAACGGAGGAATTAATAAAATAGACCGAATAAACCTCGTTTTCGCCGCCCTCAATATGCGCCGTGATTTCGTAATCGCCGAAAAAGTAAACGTCGTCGGTGCCCTCAAACGCATTGCTCGGCACTTTGGATACCGCTTGGGGCTCGGGAAGTTTTTCGGTCGGCATTATTTTACCGGGGGTTACGGTAACGCCGTCAACAACAAAGGAAAATTCGCTTACCTTTGATATATTGCCGTTATCCTCCGACGAAGTATCCACCGCCTTATTATTGCAAGCGGTAAACGCAAAAACAAGCATGGCAGCAAGCAAAACCGTAATAAGTTTTTTCACAAAAAGCGCTCCTCTTTTTTAAAATCAAGAATACAATATAATTATAATCCATATCCCATGCACTGTCAAATTAGCCAAAAAACATACTATCGTTAACGGGTATAATTGATATGCATGGCACTTGTATTTTGGTGAGTAATGGATTATAATTTTGGAAAATGATTTCAGAAAGCGAGTAGAAAGCATGGCTCAAAAAATTTCGCGGTTAAGAACAAGACGTGATATAATATCTACTTTTTGTTTCAGAGCTATTGCGATTTTAACTTTGATAATGACCGTTATAGCCGTTGTAGGCGCCGTTATAAGCATTAACGACAAGGCCTTGTTTTTTGCGGACAATAATTGGCTTTTCGGGTTGTTTACGCCTTTACTGATTTTGCTCGGTGCGGCGGGCTTAATTTTCTTTTGGTACAAAATGTTTAAGGTAACCGAAAAATTAAGCGTAAAAAAGCTTAACATCATAAGCGGCGGACTTTTTGCGCTGTTTACGGTTATATGCACGGTAATGTGCATTTTTATGAAGGTTACGCCTAAAACCGATTCCGAGTTCATTCAGGATATGGCGCTTACCATGGCCGAAACGGGCACATTCGAAATAGACACAACAAGCGCTTATTTTCAAAATTACAGTAACAACGACCTTTTAACTATACTTATTTCAATATTTTTCAGGGCTATGCTTGCGTTAGGCGTTGAGGATTTGTCTCAGGCTTGCATTTGTTTAAACGGCGTATGCGTTGTTTTGGGCGAGATTTTTGCATATTTTGGAGTAAGAATCATGTGGGGGCCGAAAAACGCTTGCCGCTACTTGCTTATTTCGGTTATGCAGCCCGCTATTTACTTAACCGT
>JBGVDX010000190.1:0-1251 GCA_045119575.1 Acutalibacteraceae bacterium | reverse complement strand
GTATAACTTAAAGTTTAAGGAAGATTTGAGCTTATCGGCTCGTGACATTAGAATTAAAGGAAGTGAGTAGCATGAGACTGAAATCCATTGAAATCCAGGGTTTTAAATCCTTTGCAGACAAAACTGTTTTACGTTTTGATAAAGGGATTACTGCGGTTGTAGGCCCTAACGGAAGCGGTAAAAGTAACATTTCCGACGCCGTAAGGTGGGTTCTCGGCGAACAGTCGAATAAAACCCTTCGCGGAATGAAGATGGAAGACGTCATTTTCAGCGGTACTGCGACCAGAAAGCCGCTTGGTTACGCTGAAGTTACTCTTGTTATAGATAATATTAATCGCCAACTCGAATGTGATTCGGACGAGGTGCTTATTACTCGCCGTTACTACCGTTCGGGCGAAAGTGAATATCGTATAAACAACGCCGGTGTTCGACTTAAGGACATACACGAACTGTTTATGGATACCGGTCTTGGCCGTGACGGATATTCAATGATTGCTCAGGGTAAAATTGACGATATTATCGGCACTAAAAGTTCGTCCGAACGTCGCGATATTTTTGAAGAGGCGGCGGGAATTTCACGTTACCGTTACCGCAAATTGGAGGCGGAACGCAAGCTGAGCGCTGCCGATGACAACTTTTTAAGACTTAAAGATATTTTAACTGAGCTTGAATCACGGGTAGGTCCGTTGGAGGAACAAAGTAAAAAGGCCGAAAAATTCATTGAATTTTCAAAGGAGCAGGAACAACTCCAAATCGGCGTTTGGCTTAATTCCTTGGCAAAGTATAAAGATGTTTTGCGCGAACAAGATAACAAAATTACTCTTGCCCGCGCCCAATATGAGGATATAAACGATAAAACCGCCGAAACCGACCGCACATTAGAGCGTTTGGCGGAACGTTCAAGCCAGCTTATAGTCAGCATTGACGAGGCTCGCAGAGCTTCTTCTGACGCTGAGGAGCAGGCAACACGTATAGACGGCGATATCGCCGTTAAAAGAAACACTATTGAGCATAACTGTGACACTATTTCCCGTATTGAAAAGGAGATTGACGGTTTAAAAGCAGGAGACGCGACCACTTTAGCTGAATTGGAGTTAAAAAAGAGCCAAATTGAGCTTAAAAACGCTGAAATTGAAAAGGTAGACGCTAAATTTACCGAGGTTCAAAGCGAACTTTTAAACCTTGTAAGCGAAAGTGACAGTTTTTCTCATAAAATTGATGAACTTAACCGTGAACTTAATATTCTTACTG
>JBGVDX010000189.1:0-1867 GCA_045119575.1 Acutalibacteraceae bacterium | reverse complement strand
GGGCAGTGGATTGAACTGCCGACAATTGATTAAAATACTTAAGGAGATTTTAGTGTGAAAATACTTGCTGTTACATTTTACGGCTCGCTTAAAGGCGGCGCCAACCGTTCATTTTTTATGGTTGTAAACGAGCTTAAAAGTAAATACGGACATGAAGTGGTAGTAGCAGCCGGTGACGGAGTTTTGCGAGAAAAATGTGCCGAAAAGAACATTAGATTCCAAGCTGTAAAATTTCCAAAGATTATAACTGTATTTACCGGCGGAATAAAAGACGTTGCAAAAAAAGCAATAGTTGCGTTAAAATCCTTTCATTTGTACTTAAAAGTTTTGTTATCAATTAATAAATACCGCAAAGAAAAGTTTGATTTAGTTTATATTAACGGTACGGAAGCGGTATTTGGCTGGTATATAGCTAAGCTTCTTAAAATTCCCTTTGTGTGGCATATTAGGGGTTTACTCCGTAAGGGAGATTGTTTTGTTTCGGGCCAAACCAAGAAAATGAACGATAAAAACGGAAAATTGATTGTAATTTCAAACGCTATGCTCAAAAGCATTCCTGAATTGTTAAATGTTGACAAGTCTCAGGTTGTTTTAGTTCATAACGGTATTGATTGGGAAGATAATAATTTGATTTCATCCCAAAAAAGAGAAAACGGCATTCACTGTGTTATTTGCGGCAGAATTATTCGTGCTAAAGGTCATATGGAAGCCGTTGAGGCGCTTAATATAATTAAAAATAACGGTATCAACAACGTATATATTCATGTTGCCGGCGATATTTGCGAGGGGAACAGCGAGTATTTGGAGTTAGTTAAATCCAAAATAGATGAGTATCAATTAAACGACCGCGTTATTTTTGAGGGTCAAGTTGAAGATATGTTTTCTTTCCGACAAAACATGAATATTGAACTTATGTGTTCTGAATGCGAGCCGTTTGGCAGAGTAACACTTGAAGGAATGCACTGCGGTTTGGTTGTAATTGGCGCAAATACAGGCGGAACAATCGACATAATTCAGGACGGAATAAACGGATTGCTTTATCAACAAGGAAATGCACACGATTTAGCGCAGAAAATTATGACGGTTATTGAAAACGAGGATTTATCAAAGCGTTTGGTAGCCAATGCTGTTGAGTTTTCAAAAACGCACTTTACCGTTGAACAAAATGTTAGTGCTATTAATGATATATTAGTGTCTCAAATTAGGGGAAGATAAAATGAATGTATTAGTTACCGGTGCTCAGTTTAATAACAAAGGCGCCCAGTCGCTTCTTTTCACCGTAATGAGTCAGCTTCGTAATCAATATGATGATGTAGAGATATATTATCTGCCGATTGACGATTGTTTTAGCTACACGCCTGATATTTACAAGTTTCACGTAGTTTTTGATGATAAGCGTTACTGCGATTATTTTTCTCAAAAAGAAAACTTATTTAAAAATTTAATCGGTTATTCAAAACTCTATCTGAAATGGATACTTCGTCATAAAAAACTTAAAATTTTTAAGTTAACTAAGGTTTTAAATTGTATCGACGTTGTTGTTGACGTAAGCGGTTTTTCGCTTTCCTCAAAAATCAACAGCAAAGGCCCGTTCGGCTTTTTAAGACGCATAGAAATGGCTACAAAAAAGAATATTCCGGTTATATTAATGCCTCAATCTTTCGGGCCGTTTGATTACGTTAATAACAAAGAGTTGATTTGCGATAATATTTGCAGAACCTTAAATTCGGTTGATAAGATTTTTGCTCGCGAATCAGAGGGGGCAGATATGCTTGCCCAAATTGGCGTGACAAAAAACGTAGAAATTTCTACCGATTTGGTTTTACAATCGGATGAAATTGACGTTTCAAATGTTTTTATTAAATCT
>JBGVDX010000188.1:0-34569 GCA_045119575.1 Acutalibacteraceae bacterium | reverse complement strand
CTGAGCAACATAACTCATTATTTAATGCCCCCCATTACTTTAAACTTAATTACAAATCCGCCAAAAACAAACCGCCCTTGCGACGAGATTTTAAGCCCAAAATGTCTTAATCTCTTTTGCATTGGCAGTTGTCTGTATGTTTTTATGAAATTTTCGTTGTCGGGTGTTTCCGTTTCGAGACCTATTATTCTCTCTCCGACGGTACCACGTTGCGTGATATACGAAAGAGTAATATCTCCGCCCTTTTCGCTACCTGCGGTCAAATATACCTGGTCTACCGCTTTATAATAATCCATCATGCCGAAATCAAACCATTTTGTAGCAAAATAACAAGGAATGTCTAACTCGTCGACTTTTTCAAGGTTTGTTGAGCCGACTAAATAATTATCATAAACGGATAATTCGTTTAATCTGCATACCCAGTTATACGTACTCGCGGTGTCTGACTCATATTTCCGTTCGCCTCTAACGGTAATCAGCACATTCTCATTCACGTTTGCCACGTTCACCACATCGTAAGCGAACTCCCATTTATACCATTCAATTCGGTTTTCGGCGTCCTCCGTTTTACTGTATGAATAAATATTACTAAATCCGTAGTTGTTGTAATTCATGACAAATACGGTCTTTCCGCCAAGCGCAAGAAGATAATACCCCTGCCAGCTTGTCGCCGAAGCGGTCAGCTTTGGATTATCAATATTTTTCAGCTCTCGTTTTATAAGCTTTTCAATATTGCCGCTTATGGCATAAATATTTCTTTCGCTTGTCATTGAATGGGTGACAATCTGATATACCTTGCCTGTGCTGTTTGCCCATACCAAACGATTACGGCATAATTGCACGGTTTCAGGAAGGTCACAACCTATATCATCATTGATATTTGCGGTCGGGAAAGTAGCGGCGTAAGCGGTTACGTCTGTCACCGCGCTGGTTGTTAACTGCTCAACGGTTACGCCCTCGCCTTCTACGCACGTGACGATATATACCGAATGTTCCTTGAATACTACAAGATTGTTTCCCATTTTGGCTAATTTCGTGATTTTTTCGCTATCAGGGCCAATCCTTAAATAATTGTTTTCAGGGAAATAAAGCGGATTATCAACGTCTGACCATATCAGCTTGTTCGGTTCCGCTCCCGCCATAAAAAGAAAGGAGCCGCCGCTAATTCCGCCTGTCGAGCCGCCGTACCAAATTGATTGAGTGTTGCAACAAACCTTGTCGGCGGTATCTACGTCACGTTCCAAATGTACAATAACGTTTGACGAACCCGAACCTGCACCGATACCTTCGCCGTTCCCGGTTGTAAATCCGGCCGCTATTGTGAGTTGAGAGTTTTGTGCGTAATTGCCATATTTGTTTATGTGGCTTTTATTTTCAAATCGCACATTAAGATAACTATAACCCGTAACAGTTACTCCGTCTTTTTCCGGGGCAAAATCAGCATCCCATACTCCATCTTGACCCGCTACTTCGAGTTTTTGATAGCCCCATTTTTTAGTATAAAATTCAACTGTAATCGGGACGCCTTCTCTTTGTTCTGACGGTATGTAGGCATGTAAATAGTTGCTATCCTCGTCGTTGTCCTTTGATGTACATAAAACCTTGTGTTTTCCGTTCAAAAGGTTATATCCTTCAAAGGTTGTTCCGTTAACCGAGCCGTCGTTTGAAAAATCGTTGTTTGCGATTACGGTTGGTTCATAATATTCGATATCTGCAATATCTTCTGAAAACAATCCGTCTCGAAGCTCACCTGCAACATCACTCTTAACTATCTTAAATCGCTTAACACCGCACAATAATTCCTCGTCTTTCAAATACGAATAATAGCAATAAATATACTGCGTGCTTGCGCTTAAATGCCCTGCAAATACAGCCGATTTAACTGTACCTTCAACCGAGAAACCTGTGTCGTTTAAAGCCGTTCCGTTATCGTCATAAAGGGTTATGTATATTTGATTTTCCTCAATTATGCGATATACTCTTAACCTTTTTCCGTTGTATGAAATTTTAATGCCCGTATTGACCATTTTATCGTCTACGAAATAAGAATTGCATTCAACGCCCGGTCTTGTTTTAAGCACACCGTCATTAAACCACATATTCGTACACTCGGTGAGCTGATTATCGTTAATTTCGGTGGCCTGACGAGAAACGTTCAAGCCACCACTTAACAAAGGAATTGATATTCTTGCCGATTGTTTACCTCTCATTGACGGATAAATCATTAAACGTCACCCCCGAATATATCGGTTATCCCGTTTTCCATTCGAGTAAGTCTCGCTTTCTTTTGGTTATAAAGAGCCGCCATCAACGCCTGATTATCTCCGTCACCTTCGCTTTGCGCGGTAAGCATGGCAACTCCATACGGCATAACGTCACGAACTGTATCGTCATTAAGTTTAAGCTCGTCATTCATTGACGATAATATCGGTAAAGCTTCGGTTCGTCCTTCTGCTCTGAAAAGCTCTTGGTATATCATTTGAATTTTCACAAGAGCGTTTTTCTTTATTTCAGCTTCGCCGCTGATTTCGCCGTTAATATCGTTATATCCGATTAAATTCATCGCGATATTAAATACCTGCGCCGCCGTCATTTGCCATTCCTCCAATCATGCCTGCATCGGTGTAGCCTTGCTGTAACATTTTGATTTGCGCTTCTTTCGGCAAATTGATGAACAATTCCCTTTTATCATTGGGCAGAGAATCTAATATCCCCTTAACGCTCATATCGTTGAGCTGTTCATCGAGAGCCGTGGGAATATTTCCGCCGCCTGCCTGAACGGGCATACCTTCTTGTTGCATTGCGGCGCTTATTTTTAATTCCTTTATAAGCGCGTCGACCTTTGGAATGGTGCCCTTAGGTAATCTGTCAAGATACTGGATAACGTCGATAATCTGTCTTTCAAGTAAGTTATCAAGCGTTCTCACCGACTGACTTTCGCTCCAAAGTGTAGAAGCGCCAACGTCAACCTTAACCGATATTAACAAAGTCTTATATCGTTCGCTGTCAAACGGCATATACCAAGTGCCGTTTTCATCGCTTATTTTAAGGGAACGTTTGCCATACATTGATACCCAAAAATCCGCCCAAATTCTCGCTACATCCTCACAGAACTGATAATATCTGTTTTGGAGCATCTGTAACGGCATAGTTGCCGCCTCACGAAGCGCGATAATAGCCGATGTATTGTCGGGGTTCATATTACCGAGAGCGGCGTCGTTTGCTCCTGCCTGCATCATTGTCTGTGATACCAAGCTCGCTATATTTTCATTAAATGCGGGAGAAAAGTTAGGCGGATTAACGTATGAGATGGCGCCTGCGGTGTTTCCGTAACACTTAATAATCTGACCGGGGTCGTTTGTAACGGGTCCCGTAATTACGTCGCCGTCAACGAGCATAATCGGCATACCTTTTATCATAACCGCCCAAACGTTGGATGTAATCATTCGGTTAATAGCTATTTGATTTGGAATAAGATATGTAATTTCGCTTTCGCCATAAGCTGAATTGCGTCTAATATCCCAACGGAAAGAAGCGAGCGGATATAATCTTACGTTCAAATCCCATTCTTTACGGATAACAACATTTTCGGTTACCTTTATAGCCTTGATGGTATAATTGCCGTTATCGTCGTATTCCTTCCACATCTTTGTTAAGACGGTTGCCTTTTTGCTCTCGTCAGGTTCAAGCTCCGAGCGGTCACCGGCTTCATATCCGTTATCTTTGTCGGGTTTAATATCATCTATGTTGCCGATTCTGTTGCGCTTTGCTTCGCGTTTCAGTTCAGCTACACTCTTTCTCTGCGAAATAATGATAAACGGCTGATTTTGAATTTCCTCGCATTGAGCGTCACCGTAATAGACGTTTTCTATATCGAGGACATCACAATCAATGTCACCGGTAATTGCGACCTTTCTTTCATCATCAGCATAAAGCCCTGTTTTAATATCAGGATTCCAATACGTATATAAAATGCTTTCGCCGCTGATATAAGCGTTATCGAGCACCTTTGCGAGAAGCTGATTGTATTTAAGTCTTTCGGCAGTTGTCCTTTCATAATCGCCGAGAGCCGACATAACGAGATTGATTTCATTAACATCAGGAATTTCGCCTGTATTCATGTCAAATTCGGCAAATTCGCCATTAGCGATACTTTTCTTTACCTCGCTGATTTTGTCGGCGATACCCAACGTATTCGGTACACCGTCGGCACTATACATAATGGCTATCGGTGAAGCGCCAATCATAGCTTTTTTATAATCGCCGATACGCTTGATAATGTTGTATCTTACAAGCGGACGTTCCGAACCGCATTTTGCGCCGTGCCATTGGTCGCCGACAAAGAAACGCTCATTTCGTTTGTTCTGCTCATATATACCTCTGTCACCAATTTGCGATTTATATTCTCTTGCTTTTTGATATTCCGAATAAATCTCTTTCGGGGTAATTTTCATCTTTCAAAACCTCCTGATTTACTTTGCTTAAATATTCCTGCAATGTCTCTCACTCACCTTGCACCAATATTTAAGAAAAAAACACTTTAAAGGGGACGGTTTCCCGTCCCCCTGAATTATGCTTAGTATGTATAGGTATAAATGGTACCCTTCATCGAATCCTTAACGAGTACATCGTAGTAGAGACGATAATCGAACTTGTAAGCGTCTGCTGTCTGGTTAACGTCAGGTGAGAAGGTACGAATCTTCTCAGTCTTCTTAACAAGCATAGCAGCATTCTTCGGCATAGCTATAATACCAACGCTTTCAGCGCCGCCGGCAACTTCGAATCCGTCGTTACCGAAATTATAAGCAGTCTTCATACGATTGTCAGATACAGGAATGATGGCAGCATTATCAATCTTCTGTACCTTTGTTGAAATTTCGCCGTGCTTAAATTCATCAACACGAAGGTGTCTGTGAATTTCGGGAGTTGCCATAAGAGCAGCATATACAGTCGGGTTAACGTAAAGGACAATATCCTCACCGGTAAAGCCCGTTGCATCGTTTACCTTTCCGATAGCGTTAGCGATAAGGCCATAAACGTTCTTTACGAGAGTTTCACCATCACCGAGAGCAACTGTCTGACCTGCGCCGTTTGCCTTTGTAGCGATGGTCGAGAAGGTATAAGCATCTACTTCGGGAGCCACCTTTGTGCGAACAAATTCGCTCATTACGCTACCTGCAAGGTTAGCAATACCTGTTTCGTCCATATCCTCACGGTCGATAGAGAATGAACGTGCTCTATCCTGTGTGAGAGTGAATACCTGCTGTGTTACTGATACGGCACCCTTTGCGAATCCAGTCTCCTTGTCATAGTCACCGAGACCTGCAAATCCGATGACAGGGAGCTTAACCTCATGAGCTCCAACGAATTTAGCAGCCATACCCTTATCTTCAAGGATAGCTGCCTGTGATTTCTGAACGAGAAGCGTATCAAGTTCAGTTGCGAATTTAGTTGCAAAAGCAATATTGTTGATTGACATTTAAATTTCCTCCAATTTTTTTAATGCCCCCATATACCACGCATCATAGCCGAAATTGAGGAATCAGCACCGTTATCCGTATCGGTTTTCATTGTCCCTGCGGAAGCGGTCGCCGCCTTCTTTGCTTGTGCGGCATTCTGCGCAGCACGTGTGGCGTTTTGATGTTTAAATCTTAAATAAGCATCAGTTAAACTGATTTTCTTTTCGCCTGCGATTTGAATAACCTTTTTCGGAATATCCTTAACGGCTTTGATTTCATCAGGGAACATTTCCTGAAGCTCGTTAAACTGTGTAACGATTCTTTCGCGTTCCGCCTGAATATCAGCCTCCGATTCGGCTTTCTCGTCGTCAAGCATTTTTTGTACTGCGCCTGCGACCTTTTCTTTTTCAGCGCTTAAAAGGCGGCGTGCGGCTTCTTCGTTGCCACCGCAGTCGCGCTTCAATCGGTCGAGGTCAGCGGCTTCTTGCGCTTCGGAGAGTTTAGACAAAAATTCTTTTACCGTCTGCCCTCTGCTTGCCGCAAGCTGTCTGACAGCCGAAACAGTATCCTCATAAGCAAGACCTTTTTGCGATAACGTCGCGGCCTCTGCCATAGTAAGATATCTGTCCTCATGATTGAACCTGATAAGCAACGTCGGCTCATCGGCGCCACCGGTGTCCGCATCTATCGAGCCGTCATCGGTTGCTTCATCGATTACATCATCGGATTCAACTGTCTGTGCATTGTCTGATTCAGCAGCTTCTGTGTTCGGTGTGGTGTCCTCGCCGCCTGCTGTTGTATCGTCGGGTGCTGTGGTTGTGTCGGCGTCTGTCGGTGTGGTTTCTTCGAGAATCGCCGCCATATCAATAGTGTCCATAATTTACCTTCCTTTCATGGTGAGAAAAGATTATATTTATAAAGCTTTACGCCTTATATCATGATGTCCGGCTGTTCGTCGCCGTTGTAGTTAAGGAAATTTTCATATTCCTTTTGAGCTCTTAAAAGCTGCCTTTTTTCAAGGTCGCTCATTGTGTTCGGTTGTTTTTTCTGTCGGTTGCTTGTTTTACCGATAAAAAATCCTATAAAAAACGCTGCAAATGCGACCATTACACTTAAAATCAAATATACCATTAACTCCATCCTCCTTGCATATCCTCAGCCATCATAATTCGCGTTGACGAATGTTCGGCTCTGTACCGTTTCTTTTCTTCATCAGGCGTTAGCGGTCTGAATAGTTTTATGTCCTCAAAAGCATATCGAAGCGCATCCATTAAGTGATTGTCGCTGTCTGACGGCTTGTTTGTCGAATTGCCGAGCTTGTCCTTCGTGTAACAGTAGCTTGATAATTCGGCTATCGCGTTTTTGCAACCGGGATGAACAATCAGTTTATACTCCTGAATCTGCGCTATGCCGTTTGTTATGCTGTCCTTGCCTTTGGTCGCAGGCATTATCCTGGATATACCCATTCGGTGCAGGTCATCGTTTGATTTCGGCTCTGCGCTATCCGCTCTGATGCGCTCTTTTGCAAAACCTTTACTACGTATCATTTCGGCTATATCGGAATTAAGCATTCGTCTTTGATAATGCTCGTCGTATATATAGGCAACCTTATCAATGGGATTTACCGCAGCTGCGATAAATGCCGTTGGGTCGTTTGTGTAGCCATAATCGAGACCAAAAATATGTCTATATTTCCATTGTTCGTCTGTTTTGTTGCCATCTTTATCCTCAAAAATGCCGATATTATTAACGTCAAATTGCTTAATTTCCCAGTTCTCGAACACAAGTCCTTCGCTTACGCCCCATTCACCGAGTCCTGCAACAGCGAATTTGCGAGGATTATCACGCTTCATTCGCTCGAATATTGCTCGGTCGGTATCGTCAAGAAACTCGTTGCATTCGTAGTTGGTTGTATATCGGTCCACATCAACGTTCTCTTTATCAAAAAACCGAGCTTTCAACCAATGATGCTCATTCCACGGGTTAAATGTAATCGTTGTCTGTTTAAAAAGCGGTTCCGGTACGCTACCACGCGGAACAGATAAATCCAGCTTGTCAAAATCATCCTCGCTCGGTATTTCATAAGCTTCCTCAATCCATACCCAGCAAAGATAACCCTTATCAACGGTGGTGGACGCCAGTTTCAGAACGTCGTCGAAACCTCGAAAGAGTATTTTCTGTCCTGATGGAAGATATGTCATTTCCATTGGCGATACTGTGCATTTCCATAAATGATTAACTTTTAGTTTAGTCATAGCCCATTTAAGTTGTGCGAATGTTGACGTTCGGTGAGTATCCATTACCTGACGTACAACGAGTGTATTCGCTTGCGGATATTTCATCATCCGATAGATAATATTAAGAGCAGTAGTGGTAGACTTTTTGCTACCCTTACCGCCCTTCAATACTCTGTATCTCTTTTCCGAACGCCAAAAATGTCCGTAACCTTTACCGACAATATCAGGCAAATAAACGCTATTCGGCAACCTTATCACCGCCGAGAATAATCACCTGGTTTACACCGGTTGTCTCGTTTCCGCCTTCGCCAATTAAGGACCGGAGCTCCTTCTGAGCCGCCACGTCACCGCCTTTGGCTGCTTTAAATAACCCAAGAACAACTAAAACCGAATTATCCGCCTGTTCCATATCAAAGCCATACTGCGCTAATTCGTTATAATCGTTCATGTCGCTTATCGGTAATCCGAGCAGCGCTTCCATCGACTCTCTTAATGCTTTTTTACGTCGTCTTGCTTCGCCGGACGCTTTGCCACCGGCGGAAGTAATTTCCCGTTGTTTTTCTATTGTTCGCTCGCCAATAGAAATCAAATTGTCTATACCTGCCACTCTTAATCACCGCCTTTTAAAAAAATATACCCGCCCTTTTCCCGACAGCTTCGCTGCCACTACCGCCTATTCCAATTGCGGCGTACCAAAGAATAAGAACACCACTCAAAAAAGAATGATGTTCTTACTCGATATTTTAAGGAGATTTATCTTATTATTACACTCTGACATGATGTCACTATAACACATATTTTTTTCCCGCGTGCACAATCTTTTTAAATTAAGCTAAGATTTTCTGCCACTCTCCACAGGAATTCCATTCGCCAACTGCTCCATGTGTTACGATGAGCTGCATCTTGCTTCATAACCCATTCTTCACGCTTGTAGCCGTAACGTATGTTATCGAATATCGGGATTCGGTATTCGGGTGGTATTGCTTTTAATGCGGCATCGACAGCATCGGTTTCTTTTTTTATTGTCATAATTTTTATAGCTTTTGATTCAGTAGGACTGCCAAAGGAGCCATAACGTCCACCTTCGTTTTTAACGGTACCGTAATATATTTCTTTTATAATTTCTTGTTGCCTATCATAATCACGAACAATCGCTAATACCTTTCGGTACAAGGAATGAGGCATTCTTTGCCCGTTATGTTTTTTCTGATAATCTCTCACCGATATTCACCCGCTTTTTTATGTTTAATACTTGAAATATCATTTACGTTTGCTAACAGCTACTTTCTTTAACATCGAAACACACCTATCAAGCCTTAATTGAATTTGTCTTGCTTTTATCAAGTCAATTCGCTTTTTTGTGCTTATGTATTGACCGTTTTCGTCATATTTTGGAGCAATCAACTCGAAAATTTTGTCGATATAACTCAACTGATACACAGCGTGTTTCATTGTTTTCACCCACCAATTCTTTTAAGAGGTTATCAATGTCCTTGTATGCCCGTGATTTCCAAATGTTTACCGCCTTGCCGTTTTTGTCAAAGTCAGGATATGTATTTTCGCAGATTATATTTTTCACTTTATCAATACACTCTTTGTATGATTCGGCTTTGGCTTGTTGCATAGCATTTGGTAATTGCATAACAAGTGGATATATCTCATCAATTTTGTTTTCGAGTTTTGATTTTTCCTCTTTTAACCTCTCATTCTCTGCTTGTAGGCGGTTGATTAGGTCAAGAGCGGCAAGGTTTAAGTGTGCTTGGCAATCATCAATTTCATACAGCGGACAGCCAAAGCAATCTTTGCCATCCGTATCACCTATACAACACTCCAACGCCTTTACAATCTCGCTATCTGTTAGTTTTTTATCACTCATCAAAAACACCCCCTATGCGTACCATTTTGGAATTTCGTCATAAGCCTTTACTGTTTCGACAAATCCAAAACTTTCTAATATTTCGCAAAGCAAATCGTCTGCCGCACAGTGCCACACTTCCTCATCGCCTGCGCCTTTTATAATTTCTTTCATTCTTTTGGCGCATTCTTTATCGGTTAGTTTTTTATCGGGCATTTTGGTCACCTCTTTCTTGGAATGCAATGTAAAACATTTTTATTTAGTTCGTTTTCGCAATCTTCACAAAACCACTTCGTGTTGCCTGTGTAATCAACTTCACACCCCATAAAATCGCCTTTACCCCAAAACCAATGGTAGTGTTTTAGTCTTTTACCACACTTTGAGCATTTTTCAAAAAAGAAGTGTTGTTTAGGTTTGAAGTGGTTTCCTAACTTTAAATCTTGCTTTTTTTCTACTGAAATTTTCACATTTTGTGATATAAACAAAATAACTGTTGTTAGCGTTAAAACATATAGATATATCTTCATCTTTATTGCCTCTCGTTATAAATCGGTATAAGCTCTTGTGTTTCGCATCTTCGTTTCATTCGAAAATATAAGTCAACAAAGTTTTCCTCGGTCAACACAACAGATAACTCTTCGCCTTTACCTTTTTTAAAGTGAATTACATATCCTTCTTTTATAGTGTTTATGCTTTCGCATTTTACATCATCAACATAAATATCTATCATTTCCCCTCACGCTCCTTTAATACCTTTTCTGCCAACAAAATCTTTAAATCGTGATTTTCTTTTTCTAATTTAGAAATTTTGTTTTGCAATAGAGATAAATCTTTTTTGTTTAGCTCCCACTCAACAATCGGGCATTGATAACAATTACATTCTTTTTGTATCATTTGGCAGGCTTCGGGATTGTTGAAATATTTGCATTTTCTATTTACCATACTGGGATATGCTTTCATTTTATTTTTTCCTTTCCGCAAGTGCCCGTTCTGCTTCCTCTTTGGTTGGATAGAATATATCAACAGAATTTTCAAAACTTGCCGTATCGCTTGTAACAAACAAATCACTAACGCCATTGCAGTTAATAATTATCTCGTCCACAATAGCCGGTTTGACAATCGTTCCGTGTATTCCCGTGATATACCAAACCCTGTCACCAACTTTATATTTCGTTACGATAACACCGTTTGCTAAAAGATAATTGGCTATTTCCTCAACAGACGGAAAATCATTGTTTTTTAATCCCTCTGCTTGTTCTATTAGTTCTATTAACTTATCTCTGCCATTCATTATTTCTCACTCCTCTGATAAATCAACTTTCTATACTTATGTTCAAACTCTTTCCGTCTGTCCTCGCCGAATATCTTTGCAAGTGCATTGATTAAATGCTCAAAGCCAATTTCTACTTCGTCCTTATCACTACTCATAAGCTCGTCATTGATACGTTGAATTTCGGCGCCGAGCCTGTCCCACTTTCCATGATTGGTCTTGCCATAACCGTCACAATTATATAATGCTACTGAATATATATCTATCATCAGCATTTCGCCCGACCATAAACCCTCCTCAAATCCTTTGTGCCAAGCTGTTGTTAATTGTTTTGATAGTTTGTTATTCATTAAGTGTCTACCTCACTTTCAAGCCATTTTTTTATACACCTGACACAACAATCGCGTTCGACAGATTCATCATCGATACCATCGGGGCATCTATGATGTTGTTTCCAAACAGCGTTACAAATCTTATCGCACAACGCGTCATCATGCTTATCTATGTATTCCGCCAATTCCTCAACACCCATCGCTTTTATCTTTTCAAAATTTGTCATTTCATTCACCCAACCAATCCATAAACTTATTAGCTTCATCATCCGTTAAAGGCACAAAATCATCGTCTTGCTCTTTAACAATAATCGCATCTCCGACAATATAATCATCAAACCTGATATAAGCAATATCACCTGCTAATTCATTAACCGGCTTGTTTTTCAGCTTTCCTTCCTCGTCGATTATCATTATCAGGCATCTGCCCGGCGCATCTTTAATTCGTACCGTTTCGATATATCCGTCAACCTCTGATTGCAAATAATCAAGCGTGATATCCTCGCAATCAATCTGTTCAACCATTCCATTCGGTTTAATCTTTATAATCTGTCCCATATTAAATCTCCTTTTTTATAATTCTATTTCCGGTTTGGTATCGGTCAAATATTTAATAATGGTCGAGATGCCGCATCCGTTAGGGCTGAAACGTTTAAATTCGTTGCCTGCGGTATAAGAAGCAGCCGGCCACTTAACGTCATCAGAAACTACCAAATGATAATGAACAAGATTCCGTTCTTTATTAGTTTTAGAGAAATAATCGTAATACTTGTTTTTGTATTCCGAAACGATAATCTGTGTACTATCCGGCAATATAAATCTGTAATATTTCATTTCTAATTCGGGGACCTCAAACCATAATCCCCACTTTTTATAATTTTCTACAAATTCTTTTCTTTGATTTTGATTTTTAAACTTCATTCTCAACATCCACCTTCGTAAAATTATTAATCAAGCATTCTTCGCATAATTGCTCGCCGTCGTATTCATACAAATCATCAACGCTGTGACCGCATTCATCGCAAACAAGCGTTATTTCCTCATAGTGCGGACAAGCTCTACCCAAGCACGGCAAACCGCAACTTACACAACCGCTTTCACGTTTAACCATTTTTCACAGCTCTCCTTGCAACGTCTTTCATATAATCGACCGTTTCTTTACTTGCGATTATATTTCTTAACCTGATATTATCTGCCGCCAAAGTGTCTCTCGATATCCTCAACATTTCAATCATCCATATCAAATCCTCTTTCGGAAGATTTAATAATTCGTTTTTATCCATTTTCGATAACCTCCACTTCATCTATCGGAGCTCGACAAAAGACTTTGTTGTTACTCTCCTCGCGAAGTCTAACAGAGTGTCTTGACTTACGTTCTTTTTCGTCAACCCAGTATATGTATTCAACGAGAATCCACCGAATATCTCGATACATTACCGGTTTAAGTATATTCGCCTTAATTTCACTAACTTGCATCGTTTTTTACCTCTTAATCGTTACCCAGTTACCAAAGGTTACCGACGTTTGGTAACCGTCAAAACCATTGAGATTAAACGGTTTGCGGCACTTGGTTACCAAAATTTCTAAAAATGTGCTATAAGAAAAAAAATAAAATTAAGAAAATTCAGAATTTTTATTTTTTCTATAAGTACCTTTATTTTTTGGTAACTCCGGTAACCTCGGTAACTTATGTCTCGTTTTACATCGGTAAATCTTCGTCTGAATGTATTATTTCATCAGCTTCTTTAATGAGCAAATACACACATCTGACTGCTGCACCGTTCACCTTTTTAACCTTGGTATGCCGGTCAGCTTGACACCTTATGCGCCCATTTTTTGCCGCCCAGGATAAAAAGGTTTTGGCCGAATATCCGCCTTTTTTACACATGGCATTAAAAACGTTTGCATAAATAACAGCGTAATGGCTGCCATCTTCATTTTTCTCAAATTCACCATATTGCTCCATTGGTCTGTCTCCGAAGCTGTTGGTGGTAAATTTAGCCGCATTGATTGCTATTTCACCGAGTACGTATTCATAGCAACGTTCGTTCTCTGACATATCAGAACGGTCAACGAGCACCTGCTTAACCTCGTTATAAGTAAGATAAATTCCGTCTTTAAACAGATAATCGGTAGCAATTTTATCGGCCGCCATAAGAATTGACAAGCTGATTGACTGCTTTTCGAGCTTGTCCGTATCTCTGTTTTGAATATCGGAGAGTATTTCTTTTTGCATTTCTCTAATGCCCTCTACCCCGATTTCATTAACCGCTTCAACAAATTCCTCGCCGGCGAAACCGTAATTACTCCGGAGCAGGTTAACAACACCCGGACCATCTTCGAAAATAGCCCCTTCCTGCATTTCAAAATCAAGAACACGGTTAATTGCGCCGCCCTGCAGGTTTTCTGTCGATAAAGCTCGTTCACCGGTAATCAGCACCGTATTACACCAGGTTTCCTCGTTTCGTAGTCCTAAATCACGTGTAGCTCGTCCTTTACCCTTGCCCGATGCAAGCGAGTAAATCAACTTTGAAAAATCGTCTCCGTATTTTTCTTTAACTGTTGCCGTATCGTCAAGCATTAAAGGAAGATTGTTTAAAAAACTTGCCCTTAATTCCATTGATACGTCTGTCTGACGGCAATCTGCTATGTACTTATAGTTACAGGGGTCCGCAAATATCGAGGCGGCACACATTAAGCACAATGTTTTACCGCCGCCGCTTTCTCCCCATAAACTCGCCCAAAATGGTAGCGCATTACATAGTTTAACAATCACCGAAGCGAATGCCGCCGACATCATAAAACGTAGCTCAGGTCTCCGTTTTTGCCTCATTTCGAGCATAAAGTTAAACCATTTATCACGTTTGCCTTTTTTATCAATCGCTTTAAAATTGTCGCGAAATTGGCTTTCTGCGTCAAATTCGTATTCGCAATCATACGGCATGAATTTTCCGTCAATCCATCCCATTTTTGCGGTCGATAATCTTTCGGGGATTGTTCCTCTTATAAGCCCCTCGTTTTCAACGTCGGCAAGATATCTTACAAGGTGCTTTGCATTATCCGATGTGACCGAAATACCTAAATCAGCCAATGCAACTATTTTATTGTTGTTACTAACTATCGATTTCGGTACCGTAACCTTGCGCCATCTCCCCTTGCGGCAAAATGCAAGTGTTACCTTTTGGATGTTTGTCTCGACGTTGGTAAGGACTTCAACCGGTAATATCGGGTGATAACAAGCGAGCTTAACGCCCGTGTTATCGTAGGTCCTTACTCCGCTTTCATCGGCTACCCAGTTCCCACAATAAACGTCGGGGTATTTGTCGCTACCGAAATTCGTAAAATTTTCAAGTGTATGGCGATTATTCTTATTCGCCTTAATAAACTCGCGCTTTGCCGATTTATACGCGCTGACAAGCTTCGTGAATTTGGTTTTTACTCCAAGCTGAGCCGCCCTATCCTCCAACGCCATTAGCGCTCTTGTCTGATAAACGGCATCGTCCTCGTCAAAAACCTCGCTTAAAAGCTCGTCCGACAAAATACTCTCGGCCGTAAGCATATTTATATCAAAATTGAGTTCCAATTTTTTCGCCTCTTTTCAAAAGGGGTTATTTTAAGTTGTCGAGCTCATGCTCTATTCGCGGAAGCTCTTTTATAGCTTCGATAAATCTTTCGTCAGGTTGCTCAAATTGATTAACCGGAGCAAATTCTTTACGCTGCTTATCGAGCCGCGTCCATTCGTCCATTAAAGCGTCGTATTTCTGCTTACGCTCTTGTTCCTCGCCTTTTGCTTTGTCATAATCTCGTTTGCGATTCATTAACTTTCTCTGTTCCGAAAAAGAAAGAGCCGCACCGCCAAGATATTCAACGGCTTCCGAAAAAGATAGATTAAGATAACGCTTAACGAAATCTATTATGTCGCCGCCTACCCCGCAACCGAAACAATAAAACGAGTAATCATACACCTTAAATGACGGCGTTTTTTCGTTATGAAAAGGACAGCAGATAAAATCCTTTCGGTCTATTTCAATTCCCAGTCTATTAATAATATCCTTCATGGTATATCGAGTTTTAATAGCCGTAATATCGATATTATTCATCCGCTGCCCCCTCCAAACGTTCTTTTATTTCTCTATATAGAATATCCGCTATCAGCTTACCGCTTGTTTCCGCTTTGCAAAATATTAGTTGACAATTATATCGCGCTAACCATGCGAGCAAACTCGCAGTAAACGCCTTAGAATTCATTTGACTGCGATATTTACCTGCATATGCCGCTTCCCAGCTTGCGTTTTCAATTAATAAATATATTTTTGCTCCTGAATCAGCCGCTCGTTCAAATTCTCTTGTGAAGCGTCCGCGACCTTTACAAAAACAGCCGCATATTTCGTCAAGACTCATTTTTCTTTCAATGGCGAGAACTTGGCGGAAATCATATTTTTTTCCGCCAGCCTCACACATCGCTGAATAATCGCCAAAGTCGAGTTTTTCTCGTTTATACGGCAATCCTGTTTGTTCAAGTCTTTTTTTTAAAGCAGCCGTTTCTTGCTCTCTTGTGTCAACTAATAATGTTATGTTATCAAGAGCTTCATTGATTTCAAAAATATCCATCAGAACGGAAGGTCCTCGTCATCATCCGCGCTAACATCAAGCGGATTAAGCTGAGTAAATGTCGTCTGATTGTTTGTATTTAAAGGTTTATCATTCGGCACCTTGAATTTTCCATCTCTGATTTTCTGTGCTTCAATGAACTTGAGAGCAGCAGTTTTCCATCCGCTTTTGCCGTCCCATTCCCATTCTTCAAGACGGAATAAACAACCGACAATCTTGCCTTTTAATTTCTTTTCATCCCAGTCCCAGTGATAACCGGAATTGCTATCCTCGATAGCTTCAATCATCGCCTTGAAATACGATTTTGTTCTCGCATCCTTTTCGCTTCCGTCATCTATCGGTATGTACTGGCGAAGGACACCCTTCCAACGCTTGTCCTCTGTATTCTGATTATCAAAATCATTTTGGAAATAGCCCTTGTATTCACCTTCGGCAATATCAAAAGCGATTTCAAGCTTTTCAAATTCACCGTTTTGTCCCTGATAAGTCTTTACCTGAGCTGCCTTAATCTTTACTACATAGCCACCTTTTGGCAATGTTACTCTTTCGGTAGCTGCCTTTACTTCTTCATATCCATTAAATGCTTTCATTATTTTTTATCTCCTTTAATGTTGTAATAATCTCTGATAGTTTCATCTACCATTTTTAAATCGTTTTCAATAAGCGGCTCGTCAAACATTCCGAGCGGTGATTTAACTGTGTCCATTCCGTTGGTCTGTGTGGAAAACTGATACTTGCCATCACTTACAACCGTTTTCAGAACAATCGTAAATAACCCCTCAATCGTAATTTTTTCATCGAGCATTTTACCGATTGTCTTAAATTTCTCGTTGCCGTTGGCATCTCTCTCAATATGACCGAGAAAATAAACGATAACGTCTTCAGGCAACTGGTCAATAACAATCTGAACAAGGGACCAAAAATTAAGCGCAATATCAGTAAACTTCTGAAATCCCGTCACCTTTGCGTTTCTCATAAATTCGTTTGCCATAAGATATTGACAGTCGTCAATTACAATAGATTTAGTTGTCGCTTTTTGCATAACGGTTACTATTTTTGAATAATCGTCGCTATTAAACGGCTTTATTTGAGAACGAAAAGGTAACGGTTTTTTTCCCACGTTGATTATTCCTATCTCACCGGCTTTAAAATTTCTCATAGATGTGCTTTTGCCGCTTCCACTTTCGCCTAAAATCATTACAGGTATTCCCATTATCTAATTCTCACTCCTTCCGATTGTTCTATGTGTGCAAAATCAATAGTTTCTCCGCTTTTTATTGCAGCCAATATTCCTTTTTTATCTACCGTTGGCTCTTGCAGTGTTAAGTATTTATCAGGCACTCTATCCGGATTATCAATAATTACAGATGGAGGGTTTTTTTGAATACCAAAAGAAAAAAGGTCGGTTTTAAATTTCTCTTTATTTACTGCCTTCATTGCCAATGTTAACGACCGCTTCATACCGGCTACTCGTGCCTTAATAGCATTTTTCCGTTCGGCCAGCCTATTAATTTCGCTGTCAAGCATGGTGACTTTTCCTTCGGATTCTTTAATTATCTTGGCGTAATTATCTGCTTTGATTTCAATTTCCCCCGATATCCCTTCGAGAGTATCAAGAATACATTGAATATCGATGTCGGGATTGTCCATCATTTCAAGAACTTCGTTATATTCGGCTGACAATTTATATAGTGTGCTCATTTATTGATTCCTCCGCGTCTTTTTTTAATTCTTCAATGAGTTTTGCCTTTTCTTCTTCTGAACGCTGTTCCCATTTTTCGGAGTTTAATTCGCTTACTAACTTATCAGCAAGATAATCAATCAGCTTGTTATAATATTCATAATCCTCACGCAAACTATCGCCATTTGATACAATAATTAACGCATCTCTTGCAAAATCGCTTTTTTTATACATAAATATTTCCCCTTTTCTTGACTCAAATAATTTTTTCTGGTATTATAATCACAGAATCTTTTTTCTTTTGGGCTTGTCCGCGTTTTGCCGCGGCAAGCTCTTTTTCTTTTTTCCATGCTTCATAATAGTGTCGCGCATCGGACTCGTATAGGTCCCGATTGGCCTCTGCTAAATCGAGTCGTTCTTTTAATCGTTTAATTTCGTTAACATGCCGTTTTCGTTCTGCACGCATTGAAATTAAACTAATCAAAAGCACCACTCCACACCATATTGCTATGTACTGTTCGATAGTCAGCATTTTAATCACCCACTCTCCTTGATTTTCAATTACTTTTTAATAATGCTTCGCCGAGATTAACTCCGAGCTTGTCCGCTATACGTAATAAAGTATGAAATTCACGCTTCAACGGATGATTGATTGTTCGGCTGAGGTTGCCTGAATCCATACCCAGAAGCTTTGCCAAATGCTTTTGAGTCCAGCCCTTATCAAGCAAAGCCGCTGTAAATAACTTTTTAATTTCAGTTTCTCTTATTTGGTCCTTATTCTTTCTAAGTGCCGGCATTATAATCACTCCTATTCAATTTCAGTTCGTTCTAATGCAAATTCAATCATCGCACTTGCTATATCCGAAATCGTATGCCCGGTATCATCGCTCAAATCTGCAAGTATCTGATACACCGCAGGCGATACCCTGATAACCGGTCTCCCATCTTGACGTCTGATTTTTCTCCGACGAAGCACAAGCCTGTGCGGTTCATTCGCGTTAATCAGTTGCATTTCTCTTACTCACCCTTTCTTGTAAAAGTCCATTACATCACAACCGAAATATTCGGCAAGTTTGATTAGCTTGTCGATTTTGGGTGTGTATCTCCCTGCCTTCCATTCACACAAAGTCGAATTGGCAATTCCTGTTGCTTTCGCCACTTGAAAGGCGTTTACACCCTTTTCTTTGGCTTTTTTCTCAAATACTTCATACATTGATTTTTATCACTTCCTTTTTTTAATGTTGACAACTTCGGAAAACCGATATATACTAAAAGCAGTTAAGGGCTGCCACCTTTTTAACTGCTTATGCAATAATTGCCGTTAAGTTTTTCCTTTTCGGTAGTTTTTGCAAATAAAAAAACGGGAGGTGATTTTCATGGAAAAGCTTATTAGCTTTCTCATGATGCTCTTCCCGCACTGCTCCGGTCCACCATACCGGCGATGATTGGCGGGGTTGAGCTGTTGCAGAGAAAAGAATAGGAAGTTAAGAACTCTGCAAAAAAACGGTCAATTAAGCGCGGCGAATTATTCAGTTTTCCGAAGTTGTATTTTTATTATAATTCGGTTTTCTTAATTTGTCAACACGCTTTATTCAGATTTCTTAATTTTGTTAGGGGTGTACAAAATATGTATGAAATTTTTGTCGAATTGTTAAAAAAACACAATGTAACCGCCGCACAAGTTGCTAAGGAAACCGGAATTTCTCAATCAACGTTAAGCGAGTGGAAACACGGCAACTACCGACCGAAAGCCGATAAGATGCAGAAAATAGCCAACTATTTCGGCGTTTCTGTTTCATATTTAATCGGCGAGAACGATAATAAAACTCTTATAAATGACATTCAGTTTAACAATGACAGTCATCCAAAAGAAAACATCCTCAGAATCGCAGGCAGAGACGGCAGACAAATAGAAAAGCGCCTGACCGATGAACAGGTCAAAGCGCTTGAAATTCTTATAAATCAATTACCGGACGTTCCCGATGATTTATAATTTATTATTTGATATGTAATTTGTGAATTGTGAATAGACTTGTCTTTCTAATGGATGTAACAAAAACTTATTTCTCGCCAACAGCTTATCCATACGTTGTTGTCTGTATTCGGCTGCTGTTCGGCTAATATCGCATAATTTCATAATATCTTCCGCTGTTTTTGCATTACAGCCCCACAAAACGCAGGCAGGAGCGAGCAATCGAGAAGCGAATACATTTGCTTCTTGTTCAATAGGATTATCATTTTTTGATGGTTCCCTATTAACAAGTTTATATTGGCCAACGTGACCGAGTAGTATATGCCCCAGCTCATGAGCTATTGTAAACCGTTGTCTCTCACGCGGTTCATTAGCAGCCACCAATATTACCGGGGCACCGTTAAACATTACTGTCATACCCGAATTATCATCTTTCGGTTTGTAAAGTTTAACTGTAATACCCATTGAATGACATAATTTTACTACATTTATCGGCAGTTCGCTTATTCTTTCGTTAATAATGACCTGCCACGATAAGTTCCTTGATACTTGATATTTATTGTATATCAATATTACCACCTCCACATTTAATTGTAAGGTGTTGATATATTGTTTGTCTTTATGTAAGTTTTTCCAAATAAAAAGGAGCAGAGGAATGAAGAATATCAACAAAACTATTTTTAATTCCACTACGATAAGTTTTTTGTTTTTCGTTTATAGTGAACTGCGTATTGTTTTCAGTTTTCCTGCCAAATTATTCTTTGTTAGAAAAAGTTTTCGGAATTGCAATTTCAACGTTAGCTGGCGGTAGCACTATTCTTGCTTTTTATGATATGTTTTTAAGCATAATAGAGAGTATTAAATGCCAAAAAAATAACAAGAAATATATTAAAGAACACGGCTTAAAACTTCGTCTGCGGTGTCTCGATTGCAAACATTGTAAATGGTTTTATTATCATCCTTTTTATAAATATGGGAAGTATGGAAATGTTATGGTGCAGAAGTTACCTAAATATTGTCGGTTTATAAAAAAAGAACTAAAACCTAAATCTGATTTACGTTGCCAAATACCAAAAGCTGAAATAGCAATGTGGGAAAAGGATTGAGATTAAGAATAAATAATAACAATAAAAAAACGCCCTACCCTGCTGGAACAGGATAGAGCGTATAACCGAGAAAGCTCCCGGTGCACAAAATGCAATATTATTGTACCACGAGCTTCCATATAAATCAAGGAGGTTTTTATAAATGGCAAAAGCGAAACAACTCCCATCGGGAAGCTGGCGAGTACAAGCATCACTATCGATTGACGGTAAAAAGATAACTCGTTCATTTACAGCCGAAACTGCACGAAAGGCGGAAGCGTTGGCGTTACAATGGCAAGAGCTGACAAGAGAAGAAACTAAATCATCAGACCTTACTTTAAGAGAAGCATACAGCCGATATATTACAGCAAAAGAGAAAGTATTGTCTCCCGGCACCGTAAGGGAATATAAGCGTTCAGCCGAACGAGATTTACAAAGCATAATGGATTTAAAAATAAATCTGTTAACGCAAGAAAAAATCCAAACCGCTATCACTTTAGAATCCGTCGGCCGTTCACCGAAAACAGTTCGAAACATTCATGGCCTTCTTGTTGCTGTCCTGAAAATGTTCCGTCCTGAATTTGTGGTTTGTACCGCACTACCCCAAAAGAAACCAGTTAATCTATATATCCCCGATGATAAGGATATTACGAAACTGATTAACTATATAAAAGGTACCGACATGGAAATACCCGTCTTGCTCGCCGCCTTCGGCCCAATGCGTAGAGGGGAAATATGTGCCTTAACATCTGATGACATTAAAGGCAATATCGTTAATGTAAATAAAGCATTGGTTATGAATGACCGAAAAGAATGGGTAATTAAGCCGCCAAAGACATTTTCGAGCTATAGACAGATAGAATACCCTGATTTCGTTATTGAGCGTTTAAGCGGCATTTCGGGTAAAATTACAAATAAAACTCCAACAGCAATTACTCACAGATTCAACAGAATATTAAAAGAAGCCGACATCCCTCATTTTCGCTTTCACGATTTGCGTCACTACGCTGTATCTATACTCCATGCCATGAATATCCCCGATAAATATATTATGGCTCGCGGCGGCTGGCAAACAAACCACACCATGAACAATGTCTATAATCATGCTTTAAAAGACATTCAAAGCGAATTTAACAATAAAATATCCGAGCATTTTACCGAAATGTATAACACACCCAAACAATAGCTTATTTCGTGTGACATTTCGTGTGAACTTTCTTGCGTTTTATGTGAATTTTTTATGTTTTTAACAACAATTTAACACCATAAAAAGCAATCGCAATAATTCGATTACTATTGATAAATAAAGAAAAAGCCGCATTTCTGCGACTTTCCTCAATGGTCGAGGTGACAGGACTTGAACCTGCGGCAAAATTGTCATAACCATGATTAAATCAATACTTCTTGATACTTGTGTGACTTTTCGTGTGAACCAAACCAACAAGAAAACCGCCCTACCTCAATCGGTAGAGCGGTCACTTTTTTATTTAATCAGAATTTTTCTTTATCGGTCGGGTTATTGAGGATGCCGAAGCCAACAAGAATAGAGCCGACGGCGGTAATTATATTCTGCCACCCATCAGAGGTAATCCCCAATTTGTCAAACAGTCCGAACGCATTCATGATAACTCCAACCGCGCCGAGGACTGATACCCATACAGCCCATGATTTTAAACGAGTCTTAATATTCATAAATTAACCTCCTAAAAGTTTGTTCCAAGTGTTTTTGCCGACAATGCCGTCAACTGTCAAGCCTTTTGCTTTTTGATAGTTGCGGACTGCTTCGTTGGTAGCCGAGCCAAAGTCACCGTCAGCGCCATGCCTTCCGCAATCGTAGCCGTAGCCGATAAGCAGGGTTTGAAGCGCCTTTACATTATCGCCCTTGCTGCCTTTTTCTAATTGGTTAAGTTCAATCATAACCGTTTTTGCCTCGCTTTCCTTGTCATAATCAACGGTACAGTAGCCCGCAATGTTGGAATTTGTGCGAGAATATGATTTCGCCGCTACCATTCCGCCGTTTGCGCTGTATCCCGTTTTTGTCGTGTTCCCCTCTACGGTATAAACCGTTGACGAGGTAACCTTTGTGATAATTCCGATATGCTTTCCGCTGCCCGAATCGTCTCGATTACCGAAAATGATAAGGTCGCCGGGCTTCGGCGTGTCGTCGCCCCGTCTTATCCACTTGCCTTTTTGGGTATAATGCTTTCTTACCGACGGAACCCACGCCGTTTTGCCCCCGCCGTAAAAGAGAGGCGACGCGCCCGCGTGCTTAAAGACCCACCAAACGAATTGACAGCACCAAGCCGTCCCGTTTACGCCATATTCCTTGCCGTATTTTTGCTTGTTGGAATTTTTCGGCGACTCGGTAACGCCGATTTCAGCTTTCGCGATTTTAATAATATCATTTGCTGTTGTCATAAATCACTCCTCCTTATTGATAAACTGCTTAAACACCTGATGCATACCAGTAGATGCAAGGCCTGATGTTAGCCCTCCTAAAAGGATTTTAGGTGTTAGTATAAAACCATTCAGCCACATATTAAGCACTACACCAAGTACCGCCATGATAAGCGGAATAAACTGATTGATTTTATCGGTAGGAACAAGATTCTTGAGAACATATCCGATACAAAGACATATCCCCATAACCACCAATACGATGTAATCATTTAAAAATTCCATAACATTTCCTCCTTTTAAGAAATGATTTCCCACTTTTTGACCTCTATATAGATTTTATCTATAAACGAGTTACCTTTAAGTGCCTTGTACGCCTCGTAGAGAAAAACAAAGTTCTCATACTCATACTGACGTATATTCCTTTTCTCCTTATTATGATAATAAATGCGGAGCATCTCGCTACGAAGCTGACACTTTGTGCCGTTTGAGATTTTGCTGATGCTGATTATAACTGGAGTAATTACCCCGACAAGCACTGCAATCTCCCCCACAAGTGTCGCAATGGCCGCTATATTTGACATCGGTTATCCCTGCCTTTCTTCCGCTTTAATTTTCTCCACAAAGTCGTTGTAAGCGATAAACTCGTCGGGCTTTGTGTCTCGTTGGCGTAGGATAGCCAGCTCGTCGTCTACCGAATATTTAAGCCTTATGCGGTCTACTACGCGTTGCTCATAGGGAATTTTAAGCAGCTCGTTTTTCATTTCGGCAATTTCTTCTTCGGTCAGCGGCGTTTTAACGCCGTTAATGCATTTATACTCCGTCATAACATCTCACCCCGTAAACTTCAATTTTGTTGCCGGCGGAAAATACGCCGGTTTGTTTTTGTACTTTAATTCGGTCAATATATGGATGGTCGGAGGTTGTGCTCTTCCCTTGCATATACGGTGTGTATCTCATTACTTCATTACCTTTTTCAGCCATGCCAACAGAATATGCTCTATATTGGCCTCTATATTGCTCAACAACTCCGTATGCTCTTTGCGTTCCCGGTTTTGTAGGTGCTGAATTTTTTGTGAAATAGCTATATATTGCTGCCGGGAACTGTGTCGATTTTGCATCGCAATAAGCGTACAGGTGTCCATAGCTCTTTTCGGCTTCGGCAACGTTTTGAATAATTACCGCCGACACCGCAGTTAATTTAAGCGGCGAGCCGTCCGCGAACTGTGTATACTCCCATAGGGAGGTTTCGCCGTCGCCCTCTATGGTATAAAGCAACTCCCACTTACCGCCGTCGACATCAATATTTTGTCGCGCTCTTGCTTTTTTAGGTTTAGATAAACTTTGCACTTGGGAAGCTGCCACACCATGCTCACGCACAAAAGCAGTTAGTGCGCTACCGTTAGGAATATTGTTACTTAAAAGCGAACCAGTGTCCGATATAATATTACTAACAACAAGCGAAGCGTCTACTTTTTCGTTAAGCCCGTCGGCAAACTCTGCTTGTGAAACAGCACCTATGTTACTACGGGCAAGCTCTTGCCGATTCTGATGTAGACGCTGCTGTATATCATTTCTGACACACTGTTGCATTGTGTACTCGTCAATGAATTCTTCTAGAGCAGTAACGTTTGGTATTTTTAAAGCCCTTGGATGTGCGGAAGAATCTAAAATCGAAGAAACCACTAAATTGGCATCTACCGCATCTATATTGTTTCGAGCAACTTCTTTTTGTTCGTCGGTGAGGTTTTGTGTGACGGAATAAGAAACGGCGTTTGCTTTGGTTGCGATTTCTCTCTTATCATCATCGGTGAGAATGTAACTATCACCCGTGTCGCCCTTCTCGCCTTGGATACCTTGCTGACCTTGGTCACCTTTATCACCCTTGTCGCCTTTGTCTCCCTTTTCGCCACGAGGTCCGGTGCTTCCTGTCGCACCCGTGTCGCCCTTTTCGCCTTTGAGGTCGGATGACGATGTTCCGCTTGCGGAAGTAACCGTCAGCACGGTACCATTCCACGAATGCGTAGCAGAAATTCCGTCCTTGCCATTAACGCCATCTTTGCCATCACTTCCGTCGTCGCCTTTGTCGCCCTTCTCGCCTTGGATACCTTGCTGACCTTGGTCGCCTTTGTCACCCTTTTCGCCCTTTAGGTCGGCTGATGACGTGCCGCTCGCTGAGGTGACAGTTAACACCGTACCGTTCCACGAGTGCGTGGCAGGTGTTCCGTCGGCGCCGTCCTTGCCATCCATTCCGTCAGCACCATCCTTACCGTCAGCTCCGTCGTTGCCCTTGTCGCCCTTTTCGCCCTTTAGGTCAACTGATGATGTGCCGCTTGCCGAAGTGACGGTCAGCTCCGTTCCGTTCCATTCATGCGTCACAGAAACGCCGTCCTTGCCGTCAAACTCGCCGCTTTCCTTTGCGTTTGTCAACGACTCGGCAATTTCTTGCTCTATGCCGTTACGGACATTAACAGCCGTTTTTGCGGCATTTTCGGCCATGTTTGCCGCCTGCTCCGCTTTTTCGGTATAACCTTTCGCTAACGCAACCGCCGCCGAAATATCCGAAGCGTCTTTACTCTCGGTAAGTTCGCCGTTCGATGTCAAATCAAATCTTAATCTTATCGGAAACGAATATAATATATATTCAATCTCGGTTTCGGCTACCTTTGAAAAAATCAGTCGAATTGTCACGTTTCCGCCGTTGCAGGTTACGGATTGAGGCACCGAGCAGACAACGTTTTCGCTCTCGATTTCGCCCATAGCAATCGTCTGTCGGCATCCTGCGCCGTCCTCCGCCTCAAACCGATAAGCGGCGCCCTCAAGCTTCGCGAACAGTTCGGTGTCTATCGTTACGTTCAACCGCGTAGCGTTGTGTTCCCCTTGCATACCGCCGAATTGCACGTTTGACGGCGAAACACCATCAAGCGAAACGGTATATTTTATTTCTCGCATATTTTCACTCCTTTAATAATTAAGGGGCGGATTTCTCCACCCCTCGATTTATTTTGTTTAATAGCCCCTGTATGCTCTCCAAAGCTCGTCAATTACATCCGTATAATTCCCTGTATATACGTATGTATCAACGTTATTCCGTCTTAATTGATTAAGCTCTGCCGCGCTTGCGATTTTTATGTACTGTCCGTTTTTCTTGTAATACCAATCACCTGCGCCGAAGCCTTTGGTCTTGTTCTTTGAATAGTCGCTTTTGCCCTCAACGTCATTCAACCCGATTAACAAATCTTTTTGCTTTTGACTCATATCGGTGTTGTTTACCGCTTCGGCATATTCGGATTTGGAAACTCCACCGCTGCCGTCAAAGTCCTTGTCCGCAATATCCAATGCTATAAGCTCCGAAACGTCATATCCGTATCCCTGATATTCTTTCCATTTAGCATATTTGCCTTCAAGCTGATAATCGCTAACCTCAGTTTTAGCCAACATATTCGCATATTTATAAATCTCGCTGACGGCTTCCGCCTTTTTCGTGTAGGTCATTGATTTATAACCCTTACTATTGAACAAATCAACGAGCATATTCTGCGATAATTGACCTTTTTTGGTATTGTATTGCGTATATTCATCAGCATTAAGATAAATTCGCTCTCCGTTGACATTGAAGCTTTTGGGGGCCTTTTGCGGAATCACAGACGAATCTCCGGTCTGTCCAAACAGGTCGGCTAATTCAGCGTTCACATCGGTTTCTTTAATCGTAGAAGCATATCCGGGAGACATCATATTTTCAAGTAATCTGAAAAAGAAACTATCGTTTGTATCTTTATCACCAAACGCATTTGTGTACGGCATTTTTTCGTTTTCTAAAATTGGTATTTTGCCCATAGCATTTTGGGTAAATTCATACAGTTTCTTCTCAAATCCTGTTGCATCACCGGGCACAAAATTGCTTCTCCTTGTGTCATCGCGCGTACGTGCCACCTGACCGAACAATGTCGGTAATGCCTGAGAAAAATAACTGGTTATGATTTCGCCGCCTATTTGTGTCAAAACGTCCTCGGCGTCTGAATACCTTGCAGCGGATATTGTATCTCTGATACCGCTAAGCATAGAAAGGTTTATCATCGGCTCCAGTGCAGCATAAAAGGAGTCTCCGACAGCCCAAATCCATTCCTTATCGCTTTCCGAAAACATATTATAACATTCTACGCCCATAAAGAACGGAATACACACCGGAGCCATCCAGTCAACAGTATATGAATGACCGAAAAGCTCGATTGAATATTCCTGTTCACCGTTCAGACGTTTCAATGCATCCTCGTCATCATATCCGAGACCTCCGATAGCAACGCCTAAATATGACAAAAACATTCCTAACGCGAATATTCCCGTTCCTGTTAATGATGCGCTTACTCTGTCTAAATATTCTGATAGGTTAATCTTGTTTTTTTTGAGGTCATATACATCTTTGGTTAACGCTTTTAATATACCAATTGGACTGTATTCCACTCCGCGTTTAATAATATTTATCGGCGTTTTCTTAAACGGCAACACTCCCTCAACCAGCACATTTGCCACTTTATTTGATTTCGAAAAACGTGAAATAGTGTTGGCAAATACACTTCCATCTCTGTATGTCGCCTTTTGAGCTTCCTTGATAGCGTAATTTCTTGCCTCATTGAGCGTTGCTTCGTCAACGTTGTTAAGGTCGATGTTTCTTGCCTGCAAGAATCCACCGAGAGCCCTCTTATAATGCATTTTTAGAAATACCATATCCTCTTTTTTGAGCATATCAAAATTAAACTTTCTAAAACCTTCAAAAACCTTGTTTTTGAAAATCTTTTGTTGCTCTCGAATAGTATCAGAAGGATTCATTTTGCCGTTACCGGTTATGATGTCAACTACCTTTTCAAAGTCCGATTCGGCAAAATCTTTATATTCCTTATTAACGATAACAGAAGTAGTACGATTTTCTTGCGAAACAAATGCCTTTTCCATACCCGCCTTAATGGTATCTTTAAGCTTAATCGCAGGCATAAATACCGCATTTCCGAGAAGGTTTCGAATATGAGTTCGAGGATTGCCGAGCATAGCCAGGTATCGCCATGCATTCCATTTATCGAGAAACGTAACAGGCACCTGTTCGGCTATATCCTGCATAATTTCATCGGCAATATTTTCAGCTTCGGTTCCTGGTTTTGCGGTAACGAGCTGACCTGCCAACGTTTCGTCAATGGTAATCTGTTCGTGTTTGCCCTTGTGTTTCTTTTCAAGGTCACGATTTAATTTGTCAACCGTCTTTTGAATGTAGTACAGTTGACCGACACCACTCATTTTTTTAAGCAATGAGAACGCCTGAACAGTTTGTCCCGCTCTCGTTGCTACCTCTGACAAATCGGCTACAAGCTCCATAACTTTGAGCGTGTCGCCGTTTTCAGCGTACATTTTGAGCAGCATTTCGCCCTTCGCAATATCGTGCTTACTGGGGATTTTGTCACCGTTGGCTATCTTGTTCCAGTCTCGCTCTGCCGTTCCGTTTATGAGAGAGTTTGCAGCAACCTTAATTGCTTCCTCGTTACTTATCGGAACGTAGGATAGCGCATCTTTTAAAATCGCCTCGTCGGTATCGGCTACCATTTCGTCGGTAAGAGTGCCCGATTCTAATACAGTACGAACAAATCGACGAGTGTTTCGCTTATCGCTTACCTGTTTAGGAACGGTAACATCAACCTTTGGATTTTCGCCCTTCGGGATAGCGCCGTATTTTTCGGTTGCCTCATTCATTAGACTTTGCAGCTCGTTGAGATATTCTGTTTGCGATATTTCGCCCAATCTCACACGTTCAGCCAAACTCGACGTCTTATCAACAACATCATCCTCAAAGGAATAGCGAATATCGTTGTCATCCTCGTTGAACCGCTCTGATAGAGGAATAACATCGCCATTGTCATCGTAGGTTATAGCGTCTGCGGATTTGATATTATTAGGATTAAACACAACATAGTGAATGGTGTTTTCATCCATACCGGAGTGACCAATATTCTCGTAAACCTGCTTATCAATGATGCCGTCATAACCGGAATAATCATTGGGAATTTGCATTCCTTTTTCAAGGATCAGAGGATTGTCAAATCGCAAATATGCGGTGATTCTTCTACCACTCTTATTGAACTCCTCAATAGCGATATCATAGCACTCATTAAGCTTATCGATTATCTCCGAGTCGCTTGTAAGTGTATCCTCGTAAGAAATGCCGTACTTATCGTATGCAAGCTCGTATGCTCTTCCTTCGATTTTCTGCCACGGATCAGGACCTTCATAATTCTCATAGTTGTTTTCAACGTCTCTCACAGAATTGGTGAAATAAATTCCTTTGCCGTGGAAATTATTCTCGGATGTTTTATCGATGTCAAAGACAGTAAATTCAGCATTGGTGGCGTGTAATCCTTTAACGGTATATCCTGCTTCCTTCGCCGCTTCATCAACCAACCTCTGTGCAGTTTCCATATCGCCATTGTTGACGGCATCCATATATGCGGTGTCTTGTTCGGGAGTGATTTCGAAGGAATAACTTACCTCGTTATCGTTTTCAGGCATAGAAAAAGCAGACCTTTCATTTAAGTCTGCTCCATCAGTGTCGGATATTTTTGCGATATTTCTGAGGCAGTTGAGTAAAGCTTCGCTGGGTCTGTTTCTTGAGTTTCTGCGATATACTGCAGCATTTCCACTGTCGCTTCCTCTTTCCACAGTATTCCTGTTATTAACATTCTTCTTGCCAATCCCATCTCCGTAGTTGCCAAGTATTCTGTTAATAATTTCTGCTCTTCTGTCAACACGCTCACTACCATCCACCTCTTTAATTAAATGTTCGTATAAAAACTGATGCTCAAAATCCGCACGGTTACTGTTGCAAGCATATAAAATAGTTGGATTATTGGCATCTTCCGTGCTATACAAAGCAAAATACTGTTTGCCGTTTTTATCATTATACAACCATTTTGTAATATTATCAACATAATTCTCGGTTGTATTTAATTCATATTTTGCTCTGCGCTTAACATACTCTAAATCTGCTTTGGACATATTGGGGTACCAATAATTTGAATACTGTACATCACCATCATTGGTGGTGTTATTTTTTTGTGCATTGGCATTATCGACGTTTCTCAAAACGGCTGCAAAACGGTTTTCAAGCTCAATTATTTTATAACTGACCTTTTCACCCTTTAACCGAGCTTTCAGCCACGAAATAAAATCGTGTATGAATCGAGATATAGCATTTCTATCCTCGCCGTTCACCTCATTGATAAATCGTTCAAGCGTGTTGCCTTTTTCGTTAAACAACATTTCGCTTGTGAAATTAGCGATTATTTCACGGTCTGCGGCCGTAGGGTCCAGCGTCTTTCCGTTTGCCTCGTAAATATCAATAATCGATTGCCTATACTGACCGAGACGAGCAGGATGCGAACGTCCTTTTACTTTTTCTCCGTCTACTTTTTGTTCGCTTATCCAGTTTTCAAAGACCTTGCTGTTAAACACAGCATCTGCATATTTTTCATACATTTTAGGGTTAAGCTCTGAATAATGTGTGATTTCGTGCTTGAATATCTCCACAACCGCTTCAAAGGTTGTATGCCCTTCGTGTAGATAAATAGTCTGTCCGTCAAAGAAACCACGTGTTGTACCCTTAAATGACTTACCGCTTGCCGTTCTGCCACCACGCGATAAATCGTCAATTACAACTGTATAACCGAGAGCTCTACCGACCGACTGAACATAAGCTTGCGCTTCGGTGAGCGGCTTTGCTCTGCCGTCCATTAAACGAATGGTCTTGTCATACTCGTTTTCCTCGACTGATTCAAGCGTTTCGTTATCCAAATAATCCGCTTCGGCAATCTCACTTTCGGTAGCGGTGTCAATATCGCTACTCGATTCAACGTTGACGTCGGTATCAATATCACCGTCAATATTAGTATCAAAGTCAACATCGGCGCTATCGGTTTCCGATACGTCGGTTGAGTTGTTCGGTGCTTTTGGGCGTGCTATATCTACCAATAACGACGTCAAAAGATAATCATTAGCGGCTACACTCAAATTCGACGATTCATCTTCAAAGGAATGTTTTATAACATCTTCATACTGGCTATATTTCGCCTGCATTTCGCTTGAAAGAGGTTGTCCTGCGGATTCTCTTAACATGGCGCTCTGAACAATGCTTATATCGGCTTCCGAAACACCCATTTCTTTTAAAGCGTTCGAAACAGCGTCGCTCTTGTTTCGCATAAGCTCAAAATAGAGCTCGCCGACAGCCTTTGCATTATAATTGCCCTTTTTGCCGTCAAGATTATATGCCGAAATATCTATTCCTGATGTTTCTGCTAATTCGATAAGCCGCTCAACCTGATTGTTTTTAATGAGAGTATTTCCGGTAGAATTCAAAGAATAATTATATGATAAATAATTTATAGTCGAAGCTCCGCCGCCGGTAACTCCGCCCGAAATCGCTCCGGCAAGACCGGACATTCCTACGCGACCAATCATCGAAACGAGAGCTTTTCCTCTTGCTTCGCTTTCGCTATATCCTTCATCGATATAATACTGTACTGTTTGAGACCAATCGGATTTATCGTTTAGCGCAACAGCTTCCATAATGATATTCGCCGTTTCGGTAGCCGCTTCTTCTCCAAATTCGGAAGCCGCCTGACTACCCATAGCTTTTAATATCATTGAGGAAGTTATTTTACCGCTTTGACCTGCAATTTCAAATAAATTATCAAGAGTTAATTTCTCTGATAATGGTTCAAAAACGGCCGCAGAAACGCCCACCGCCGCAACCTCGTATGGATTTGAGGTTTTTTCCATGGCATCAATCGCGCTTCCGCCGCCTGCGCTAAGCGACATACTGGCTAATGTAGCGTTTTTAGTTAAAGAACCTGCAACAGCTTTTCCCGTTATTGATTTGGTTAGTGAATCGCCAATGCCGCCGCTTGCCGCGATAGACGCGCCCATATCAAGCAAAGAACAGCCTATTCCGTAAAAGAACTTTTCTGTATCGCTCTGGTCTGCCATTACCGCTTCTCTGATTGTCTTAGCATATTGAGCGCTGGCGTTTATATCGGAATACGGATTCACGGGACGTACTTCGCCGCCAAAAAATTCGCGAGTTACTTGATATAAGGAATCGAAAAGAGAAAGAATATTACCGCCAAAAGTGTTCGGAACCGACCATAGTGTCATACCGATTTCCTGCAAATCATTGTATTGGCTGACATCTGCAAAAACATCTTCCATTTCGGATTTGTTTTTTTCGGCCTGATACTGACTTTTAATGTAATATTTTAAATTGTTGACTTCCTCTTTGGTCATAATGCCGCTATCAATTATTTCTTTTTTGATTTCCTCGATTTTGTCGTGCGAAGAAAATCGAACCTTGAAATTTTTAGCGTCCTGGTTCTCTTTTATTGCTTCAATAAAATCATCGCCAATATCACCAAGGGTATCAAGCTCGTGTTCATGCTTAGCGTAATACAGAACATCCCTTTGAAAAGATTTAAGCTCCTTATTCGCAGCCTCAACATCTACTACTTCACCGGCATTATATGCTTCTATGAATTTTTCTATTTCTGATATTTGTCTTACTATATCATCATAATATTCTTGCTGTTCACCTAAATCTATGCCTCGATTTATTAATTCGTCATATTTATTCTTTTGTGCAATTAACGGACCAAGAGCGTCGGTGGCTTCATCAATATCAACGTAATCATAAACCGGCGTTGCCTTTTCCTTAAGCTGCTCTTCAATTTCTAATAATTTATCATATGATAAACCATCATACTTATGTTCGTCGATATATCCCGCATATAATTCATCACCTGATTTTAAAGCATTTTCATATTCAATTAATCTATCCTCATACGAAAGGCTGCTTATGTCATATGATAACAATTTCGCTTCTTTTTTTGTTTCGTATACCGGTTTGATTTTTTTATAAGTTTCAAAATCGGCTATCTGTTGTTTAACTTCATTATACCATTTCTTTTCTTCTTCTGTCAGTCCCCCATTCTTTTCAAGATACTCCAAACTCTCCATGTCTTCTCGCAAGTTTGGAAGCAATTGGTCAACCCAATCTAAAGGCGCTTCTGCATTTTTAGGGTTTTTAGGCAAGTTATATTTGCTTTCTATTTCTTCAACAAACGATTCAAATAAAGATGATTGTGTATAAATAGGTTCGCTTGTTTCTTGCCCTAAAAGATGTTTTTGCACATCAGAAACAACAGTCGAATCCGCCTTTACGCCTTGCTGTTCAAGTTGTTGTAATTCAAGCAAATCAAGCGCAGTTGCAGTATCGGTTACCATTTTGTTTTTGACAATGGAACCGATTCTGTCAGCCGCGCTTTCACGAGCTGCTTTATTTTTTTCTATTAAATTTTGCCTGATTTCCTGATTTATTCTCTGCTGATTGCTGGCACTTCGGTAAGAAATTAATTGATTCTGTATGTTTTTATAAACATCATCAGAAATATAATTTTTAGCATTTTCGAGCTTATTGGCTACATCAACAGATAAATCAGCTATGATTGCCGCATCATTAGTAACAGATGCGTTTTTTTGAAAATTATTAATAGCGGTGTTGAGCTCGTTAATTTTATAATCTGCTTTATTGGTGTTCGTTGCCAACGGATTAAGTAAATTTGTGCCATATTTTTCTGTTACTGATGACATACAATACCTCCGTTTTAGATACTAAATTTAGCTGTTTTCCTGTTGTTATAATTATTGTCTAACCACTTATCAAGATAATTTGCCGCACTTTTATATTTTGGAATGTTTTGATAATTGTGACTTCCATTCATATATGTGCCGTAATAAATGCCGTATATTTGGTCATAACTCATACCGTTGTATTTCGATAAAATATCTGACGCCGTCGAGTTAATTGCCGTTGTCGCTTCTGATTGCCTTTTTCCCCAATTGTTATAGCCGCTCATATTTGAAATGCCGGCATAACTCAACAAATTACTTACCTGGGCGTCGCTTAAACCGTATGCACTGTCAAGAGAATAAATATATGAATATACATCATTGGCGCTAGCCCCGCTATCTCTATAATTTTTCAATGTTTCTGTCGCCATCGAAAAATCCAACGTTGGCGTCGACGATGTTCCGTTTGAAGCCGAAGCTGCTGCCGCAATCCTTGCCGCTTCTATTGTTGCCGCTGCCTGTGCGTTTGCTGCGTCAAGAGCCGCCTGATTGCTATAAGCTTGTGACATAAGCGTATTATAAAGATTGGTGTTATTAGCGTTAAGGTTATAATCAACCTCTGCGAAGCTGTTAGCGCGATTCTGTTCGATTTGAGCGAGATACTGTTCAAGCTGTACGGTAATCGAATCAACAGCCGCCTGCTTTTGCGCGCTGATTTTGGCGTTGGCGTTTCCTCTCGATACCTGGATTGCCGTTTGCTGTGAAGCGGTTAATCCGCTGTCCGTTAAACCGAGCGAAGCTTGTTTCTGTTTAAGGTTGCGCTCATTAACGAGCTGTTGTAATGCCGCCTCGTCATAAAGCCCTTTATACTGGCTGTCGAGCTTTTTAATATCGCTATCCGCTTGCTTTTGTGTTTGCTCCTTTTGGTTGTCGAATATTTCGCTTATGCTTTTCTTATAAGCATCGGCATTTTCTTTACTTTGCCGAACCGCTTCGGCATACTGCGCTTGTGCC
>JBGVDX010000187.1:0-6114 GCA_045119575.1 Acutalibacteraceae bacterium | reverse complement strand
TGATAACTCGCATGTGCATGTTGTAGCTTCGTTTAAGGATGCTATGGCACTTATGCAAAATATGATTGACAGTAATTCGGCCGTCCTTTTTGAAAACGATTTGCCCGATAATTACGCTAAATAAAGAAAAGGGGAATACATTATGAAAACAAATGTAGCCGTATTTTTCGGCGGAGTTTCCGTTGAACATGAGGTTTCAATTATTTCCGCTGTTCAGGCTATGCACAGCATGAATACCGAAAAGTACAATATTATTCCGATTTATATTACAAAAGACGGAATTATGCTTTACGGAGATAAACTTAACGATATTGAAACTTTCCGTCGTCCGTCGCTAAATACATTAAAGGATGAATTCGTTAAAGTTATTGTAGCCCGTGACGGAGATAGTGTATATGTTTATAACCAAAAGGCAGGTTTTAAGGGCAGAAAACCGATTACTGCCATTGATATTGCTTTCCCGATTGTACACGGTACAAATGTTGAAGACGGGGCTTTATCGGGTTGGTTTGAGATTCTCGGTATTCCGTATGTAGGTTGCGATGTCCTTTCGGCAGCTGTCGGAATGGATAAAGCGATTTTTAAAGATGTTCTTAATTCTGCCGGTGTTCCCGTTTTGCCGCATATTACTTTTTTCAGCAAACGTTGGTCATCGGAAAAGGATGAAATAATTTCACAGATTGAAAATACCTTTGAATATCCCGTAATAGTTAAGCCCGCCAACCTTGGCTCATCGGTGGGAATAAGCAAGGCTAAAGACCGCCGTTCCCTTGAAGAGGCTGTTGATTTAGCAACTTCATTTGCTCAAAAAATTCTTGTTGAAAGAGCGGTTACTTCTCTTAGAGAAATCAACTGTTCTGTTCTTGGTGACATGGACGAATGTAACCCTTCCGAATGTGAAGAGCCGGTTATGACGGGGGATATTTTGTCCTATAACGATAAGTATATCAGTGACTCTTCCGCCTCAAAGGGCATGCAAACATTAAAACGTAAGCTTCCCGCCGATTTAAGTGCAGAAAAAGCCGCCGAAATTAAGGATTACGCTTGCCGCACCTTTAAAGCAATGGGTTGCAACGGCGTAGTACGTATTGATTTCTTGATTGATACCGCCGACGGCGACAAGGTATATGTTAACGAGGCTAATACAATTCCCGGCTCGCTCGCGTTTTATCTTTGGGAAGCAACGGGAAAGAAGTATACCGAATTACTTGACGATATGATTGCTTTAGGATTTAAACGTGACAGGGCTAAAAAACAGCTTATGTTCACTTACGATACAAATATTCTTGACGGGGTCGGTTCTTTCGGAAGCAAGGGAGCAAAAGGTTCAAAGTTTTAATAGGTTGTGTTTTAAATGACAAAACTTTTGATAAAGTTGTTTATTAAAGACAGCGAGAATATAAAGGATAAAAACGTGCGCCGAAAATACGGCAACTTAGGCGGTTTTGTGGGCATATTATCTAACCTTTTGTTGTTCGCATTAAAACTTTTAGCGGGTTTAATTTCGGGAAGTATCGCCATTACAGCCGACGCTTTTAACAATTTGTCGGATATGGGTTCATCGATTGTAACCATGCTCGGATTCAAAATTGCCGCTAAATCGCCTGATAAAGACCATCCTTTCGGTCACGGCCGCATGGAATATATGTCGGGTTTTATTGTCTCGGTTGTAATTATAATTGTCGGATTTGAACTTTTCACAAGCTCTATATCAAAAATTTTCAATCCTGAGACAATTAAATTTAACTGGCTGACAATATTAATTTTGATTGTATCTATCGCTGTTAAGCTTTGGCAAGGCTTATTTAATAACAAGCTCGGCAAAATTCTTAATTCGGCCGCTTTAAGAGCTACCGCAAAGGATTCGATAAATGACGTTATTGCAACATCGTCTGTACTTTTAACTTCTGTTATCAGCTTGTTTTTTGATATTAATATTGACGGATACGTGGGCGTATTGGTAGCAGGATTTATTATGTACGGCGGTTTTTCTGCGGCAAAGGAAATGTTAAGCCCTTTGCTCGGTGAACAGCCCGACCCTGAACTTGTTAACGAGATACGTTCAACCGTTCTTGAAAACGAAGAGTTTGTCGGAATGCACGACCTTATTATTCATGATTACGGTCCGGGTCGTTGTTTTGCATCTCTTCATGTTGAAGTGCCGGATACGGTTGATATCGTAAGTTGTCATGAGCAAATTGACACTTGCGAGAAAAAGGTTTATGATAAGCTCGGTGTTGTGTTGGTAATTCACATGGACCCTATTGCGACAAAAGATGAACGCAAAATAACAATTGATTTAATTGTTAAAGAGATTGTTCGTTCGGTTGACGAAACACTAAGCTATCATGATTTGCGTATTGTAGACGGCGAAAAGAGAATTAATATTATTTTTGACGTTGTTAAACCATATGAATTTAAAATGACCGACCGCGAACTTATTGATTTAATTCAAGATAAGCTCTGGAAAGTTAACCCGGCATATTATTGCATTATTGACATTGACCACGAGTTTGCTAAAGTCTAAAATGTGAGGAGTAAATATGGCATACATTGACCTTAAATACAAGCGCGACGAAAACCAAATATGTGACAACCCCGACAAAGGCTGGTATGTTCATTTTTACGATAACGGTCTGTTTAATTACGGCGGAAAACTTGAAGAGGATGATTTACTTGAGGATTTCCCGTTTTTGGACCATATTTATATGCGCCTTGCTTGGGCTTACCTTGAGCCCGAAGAAGGCAAGTTTAATTGGGATTTAATTGACCGAGTGATTAAGCGGTTTGAAGGTAAATACCGCTTTGCATTTCGCATAACCTGCAAGGAAACCGACGATACTTTGCCTTACGCAACGCCGAAATGGGTTGAAAATGCGGGGGCAAAGGGTACAATGGTTAACGGCTATTTTGAACCCGAATACGGTGACGAAATTTTTCTTGAAAAGCTTGAAAATTTTCATAAAGCATTTGCTAAGCGTTATGACGACCGTGACGACGTAATTTATGTTGATATCGGAAGCTACGGCGATTGGGGAGAAGGTCATTGTTGCTGCTCCAGTAAAAAGGATTGGCCTTTTGATGTACTGAAAAAGCATATTGATATTCATCTTCGCAATTATAAAACTCAGCTTGCCGTAAGCGACGATATTATCGGCAGCAGAGTAGATACCGCTTGTAACGACGAACTTTTAAATTACATAATTTCTAACGGTATTACAATTCGTGATGACGGCGTAAGCGTTAAATACTTTGCCGATACTTACGGATTTGACTCTTTGCGTTCGGGCGAAATATTTGACCGCGCATGGCGTCATTTTCCGACAATTTTGGAACTTGAGCATTACGCAACAGCTAAAAAAACCAATTCTTATAAAGATGGCTGGCCTTTTCTTGCTTCTTGCGAAGGCGCACATGCTACATATGCGGGATTTCACGGCTTTCCGCGTGAATGGCTCAGCGAAAATAAAGAATTGGCAAAGATTATGGGAAATAAGCTCGGCTATTGGTATTGCTTAAACGGCGTTGAAATTCCCGAAAGGTTAAACAGTGGCGCATTTAGTTTAAAATGTTTTTGGGAAAACATCGGTTCTGCGCCCGCTTATAGTAAATATAAGCTTCAATTTAAGCTTTGTAATGATACTGATGAATATGTTTGTGACGTGGACAATTTTGACAATACCCGTTTTATGCCGCATACCGTTACAGTTGACGCATATGAGCTTGATTTTGGAAAAATTGAGAATGGAACTTATGCTTTAAAAGTGGCTATGATTACCGAAAACAGGGTAATTAAACTCGCCATAGACGAAAAATCGGTTGATGAAAACGGCTATGTTGAGCTTTGTAAAATTGAAATAAAGTGAGTTTATAATGGATTATAAAAGAGAATTTTGCGAATTAAGAAATAAAATAATAAAAAAGGAGTTTTCCCGTCTCAACGAAGTACAGTTTGAGGCGGTTACTTCTGTTAATGGGCCGCTGCTTATACTTTCGGGCGCCGGTAGCGGCAAAACAACCGTACTTATTAACCGAATTGTTAATATGATTAAGTACGGGGAGGCCTACAACAGCGAAATTTGCGGTAATGTAAATGAACAGGATGTACAAACATTACAGGATTGTTTGGACGGTAAATGTGATTTTCCGTCGTTTGCCGCAGTAAATCCGGTTGCGCCGTGGAACATTCTTGCAATAACTTTTACAAACAAAGCCGCGAGGGAACTAAAAGAGCGCCTTGATAAAGCGGTAGGCGAAATAGGAAACGATATTTGGGCGGCTACATTCCATTCGACATGTGCAAGAATTTTACGCCGATATTCCGATAGAATAGGCTTTTCGTCAAAGTTTACTATTTACGACACAAACGACCAACGTAAGCTTATGAAGGAAATTCAAAAACAGCTTAACATTGATGAAAAGTTTTTGTCTCACCGTTCGATTCTTAACGAGATTAGTCACGCTAAAGATTCAATAATTTCCCCCGATGAATATATTGCAAGTAGCGGTTCCGACGTACGCAAAACCATGATTGGCAGAGCATATGAGGCTTATCAAAACGCGCTTGTTAACAACGACGCAATGGACTTTGATGACTTGATTTACAATACTATTCGTCTTTTAGAAAACAATGAAGATGTGCTTGAATATTGGCAAAATAAATTCAAGTTCGTCATGATTGACGAGTATCAAGACACAAACTATGCTCAATATGTTTTATCAAAAATGTTAGCAGGGAAATATAAGAATATTTGCGTTGTTGGAGACGACGACCAAAGTATTTACCGTTTCCGTGGCGCAACGATTGAAAACATTCTTAATTTTGAAAATCAGTATAAGGGTTGCAAAACAATCCGTCTTGAACAAAACTATCGCTCGACAAGTATCATTCTTGACGCCGCAAACTCGGTAATTGCCAATAACAGAAACCGAAAGGGTAAGCATCTTTGGACTGATAAAAACGGCGGCGAAAAAATAGTTGTATACAGCGCTAAAAATGAACAAGACGAAGCGCGGTTTGTTGCCGAATCAATACTTGATAACATGAATAAAGGCTATAAGGAATCCGATTTCGCCGTTATTTATCGCATGAATGCACAGTCAAACGCCGTGGAAAACGTTTTTGCGCGTTCTGGTATCAGATACCGTGTTTACGGCGGACTTAAGTTCTTTGACCGCAAGGAAATTAAGGACGTATTATCTTACCTTAATTTAATTAATAACCCAAAAGATAATATCGCCCTTATGCGTATTATTAATGAGCCTAAACGAAGCATAGGCGCAACTACGGTATCAAAGGTTAACGAATTATCTATGCAAACGGGTTCTAATATGCTTGAAATAATGCGATATGCCAATCATTACGAATACTTGAAATCATCTGCCTCTAAATTAATGCAGTTTACGGCTATGATTGACGAACTTTCCGAATACGCCGAGGAAGCTGAATTGCACGATTTATTCGAAAAGGTGCTCGAGGATACGGGATATATGACCGCTCTTAAGTCATCGGGCGAAGAGGGCGCTGATCGTATTGAAAACGTCAACGAATTGCTTTCAAACATCGTAAATTATGAACGAGAAAACGAAAATGCATCATTATCGGGATTTTTAGAAGAAATTTCACTTATCACCGACATGGACCGCGAAGAAGATGACGATAATCAACGAGTTTCTCTTATGACAATGCATACGGCAAAGGGCCTTGAATATCCTATTGTATACATTATTGGTGTTGAAGAAGGTATTTTCCCAGGAAATCAATCTATTTACGCGGGTGAAGCCGAAATTGAAGAAGAACGACGCCTTGCGTACGTTGGAATTACACGCGCAAAGGAAAAATTGTTTATCAGCAACGCATATCAGCGAATGCTTTTCGGCAGAACCGAACGTATGAGAGAATCACGATTTATCGGCGAGATTAACCGTGAGCTTATCGAACGCAAAATGTCAAACGAAATGCAATCGTTCGGTTACGGCTCATATAATTCCGATAATTCATATAGGCAAAACGGCTACGGCAATACAAAAGTTTCTTATTACGAGCCTAAAAAGCCTATCTCGTCTACTATTGCTCACAGCTCAACCTTCGGCCCGGCTAAAAGTAAAACCAAC
>JBGVDX010000186.1:0-1718 GCA_045119575.1 Acutalibacteraceae bacterium | reverse complement strand
AATCCAACTTTTTGCGGCCTGCCCACGTTTTACGCCCAAAAAAGACGGCCTACCCGCGTTTTACCCACAAAAGAAGCGGCCTTGGAAATCCAAAGCCGCCTCCCGCAAAGAGTAAATTATCGTTAAAAACGGTTACCCTTTACTTATTTCATGTTAGCTTCGTAGGACTCGATCATCTTCTTAACCATCTGACCGCCGACAGAGCCTGCCTGACGTGAAGTGAGGTCGCCGTTATAACCCTGCTTGAGGTTAACGCCTACTTCGGAAGCGGCTTCCATCTTGAAACGGTCGAGAGCTTCACGTGCTTCGGGAACAACGTTCTTTCTGCTTGCCATTTTAAATACACTCCTTACTCACAAAATTTCTTTTGCGTTTGCATTAATATTTTGACCGACTTAAAGTGCGTTATTAAAGGAAATTTTTTGAGTAATTTTGATATTTTTTGACCGCTTGAGCGACATATTTTTAATAAAAAACGGGTATAATTTTTTTATACAATTAAAAGGCGCCGATTGCGGTCGACGGAAGCTGTGCATAATATTAATATGCCCGTTGGCGGTCTTGATTTTCGGGCGGCTAACTGTTATAATGTGTAAGCAGTAACGAAAAGGCAGGTGAAAAGCAAATGTCGGAGGATAACCGCACAATTTCCCGCAACAAAAAGGCGTTCCATGACTATTTTGTTGTAGAAAGCTTCGAGGCGGGCATTGAGCTTTACGGCACCGAAATTAAATCTATCCGCGGCGGCAACGTCAACCTTAAGGATTCCTGGTGCTCGGTTGACGAGGGCGAGCTTTTCGCCAACGGAATACATATTTCCCCCTATGAACAGGGAAATATTTTTAACCGCGACCCTTACCGCAAACGCAAGCTGCTTATGCACAAGCGAGAGATTATGCGCCTTTTCGGCACAATTAAGCAGGACGGGTTAACCTTAATTCCGCTGTCCCTTTATTTTAAAGGGAGCCGCGTAAAGGTCCAACTCGGACTTTGCAAGGGTAAGAAAATTTATGACAAGCGAGCCGACTTAGCGGCAAAGGCGGTCAGCCGTGACACCGAGCGTTATTTAAAGGAACGCAACATGTAACCGTAAAAACAACCGTGAAAAAGGCGGTTTTCCGCTTTTTATATACGGGGGCGTAAAGGTTTCGACGGGGATTTTGAGACACGATAAGCGAGTAGTGGCGCGGACCCACTTTAAAAGCCGCAACTTAAACAATAAACGACAACAATACAGTTGCCTACGCTGCCTAATTAAGGCAGCCGTCCTGCCCGAGAGTACCGTGGCTCGGGATTTGGGCGTCGACTAACGGTGAACGTGAACCGGCGAGCTCCTCGTAGCCGGTCACGGATTAGGGGATACCGATTATGCAAGCCTGACGTTCGGCGTGCATAAAAGGGAAATTTAATTGAGCGTCTGCACTCGGAGAAAGTTGTGAGGACGAGTTTTCGGACAGGGGTTCGATTCCCCTCGCCTCCACCAAATAAGACCGATCATTTTGATACGATAAGTATCTGAATAGTCGGTCTTTTATTTTGTTATTTTTTCGATGCTATGATATAATCAGTTAGACAAACTTGAATTTCACGCACTGTAAAATACTTTTGACACGGCTAAAATGGACAATGTCAAAGCGTTTTGATAGACCAAAATTTCTTTTTTGATTAAAGTGGGTTATGAAGGAGGTGACAAAGATGGAACTTAGCAAGCAGATAAA
>JBGVDX010000185.1:0-9238 GCA_045119575.1 Acutalibacteraceae bacterium | reverse complement strand
CAAGCCGCCCGTTTGCTCGCCGAATAATGCGGTCGAAATAGGTCGTTTGGACATAGGTTTCAAGCATAATTTTTTCCTTTTCGGAAACGGTGCCGCCCGCAACGTCGGAAAGCGCCTTTACGGTACGCCATTTTTTCTCGGCGTCGCGAAGTCGAGCCGCCCGCTTTTCAATTTCGTCGCGGGTTGCGGCGTTGGCGCTTATGCGAGCGGTTATGCGGTCGCGGGAAAGGGTTTCGCTCTCTTTTTGGGCTTCGAGCGCCGCCTTTCGGTCGGTAAGCGCGGCTATGTCAACGTCGGATTTCGTCTTTAACTGCTCCTCTAAGGTCGCAATCGCCGCCTTTTCCGCCGTCATTTTTTGGAGAAATTGGTCAAGCTCGCCTTGCGCCTTTTCAAGCGCCTTTTCCATCTCGGCTTTTTTTGCTTCAAGCGCCGCAATTTCCTTTTCGGCGTCGGCCTTTGAGCCAAACTTAAGCTCGGCGGCAAGGGCGTTTTTGCGGTTAACGGCGGCGCCAAGCTCGGCCGAAAGCCGTGCAATTTCGGTTTCGGTTTCGGCAAGGGTTTTCCTCGCCTCGTCCAACCTTTTTTCAATTTCGGGGAGGCTGTTTTGCGCCTCGTCACGTTGTTTTATGCGGTTTTCGGCGTCAATTTTTGACGCTTTTGCGGCGGTAAGCCTTGCTTCAAGCGCCTTTGCGAAATCGTTTAGCCTTTGGGGCAAATTTTCGGTTTCCTCGCCGATAAATTCGGCGGCGGAGTTGGCGATTTCCTCGCCTAAAATTTTAAGTCGGCCTTTAATCTCGCCCGCAACGGCGCTTAAATCTTCGGTTTCGGCTCGCAAGCCGTCTCGCTTCGCCTTGGCCGCCTTTACCGATTGCTCGTCGGGGGCGGCGTCGCTTAATTTTGCGGGATTTGGGTGACTTATCGAGCCGCAAACGGGACAGGCGGCGCCCTCGTTCAGCCCCGCCGCAAGCACACCCGCCTGCTCGTCTAACCAAAGTCGCTCAAGGCGGTCGGCTTGGGCGTTTTGAAGGTCGAACTCAGCCTTTTTTTCGGTGTATTTTTTAAGCTTGTCGTTATAAATTCGCTTTTGCTCGCCGTAGGATTTGAGCTTTTCATTAATTGCGTCAACCTTTTTTCGGTCGGCTTCAAGCGCCGTCAACTCGGCGTTAATTTGGCCAAAAATTCGGTCGGCGTCCTTAAGCGAGGTTATAAGCGCCTTTTTTTCGTTTACCGAATTTTCAAGGTCGGTTTTTAATTTTTGGGTTACGGTTTTCTTTTTTTCGGCGGCGGAGCTTGCGTTTTCCTTTGCCGCAATTTCGCCCGAAACCGTGTCAATTTCGGTATATTTCGGAAGCATTGACTTTATTTTTTGCGCCTCGGCCGAAAGGATGTCTCGCTCGCCGCCCTTTGCCTTTTCGGCGGCTAAGTCGGAGCGCAATTTTTCTTCGCTTTGCTTGTTTTCCTCTACGAACTTTTTAGCCTCGGCAAGACGTTTTACAGCCGCTTGCTCGGTTTCGGCCGCCGTCAAAGCGACCTTTATATCGGTAAGCGACCGCTCGGTTTCGGCGATTTGTTTATCCACGCTTTCAAGTGACAATTTGTCACTTTTGTTTATAAGGTCAATAAGCGCAATTACCTCGTCGGTCGGCGTAATTTCGGCGGCGCAAAGGGTGTCCAGCTCGGCTTTATGCATGCTGCCGTCGGCCACCTTTACGCTTGCCGCCGACTGTTTAAGGCCTCGGTTAAGCTCGCTCAGCTCGGCGTTAATTTCGCGGAATTTCGATTTTATCCCGTCTTGGAGCTTGCCGTAATTTTCGGTACGGAAAATCTTGCGGAAAACGGCGCTTCTCTCGGCGGTAGGCGCAAGCAAAAGCCGCAAAAAATCCCCTTGGGCAATCATTGCGATTTGGGTAAACTGGTTTCGGTCAACGCCGATAAGCTCGGTTACGGCGCGGGTAACCTCCTTAACTTTGGTAACAACGCTGCCGTCGGGACGGGTAAAGGTTGCGTCGGCGGACTCGGTCGTTTCGCCGCCGCCTCTTTTGGCGGGACGGGTGTATTCGGGGTTGCGGCGGACGGTGTAAACGGCGCCGGCGTAATCAAATTTAAGCTCAACAAAGGTCGGCGTTTCGGGGGCGGCATATTTGCTCCGCAAACAGTCGGTTTGGCGGCCCGTGCCGCTTGCCTCTCCGTAAAGGGCGAAGGTGATTGCGTCGAAAATGGTGGTTTTGCCCGCTCCCGTGTCGCCCGTGATAAGGTAAAGTCCGCCTTCGCCGAGGGTGCTCATGTCAAGGGTTAATTTTTCCGCATACGGCCCAAAAGCGGACACGGTAAGTAAAAGCGGTCTCATTTATTCGCCCTCCCATATTTCGGAAATCATGTCGTCGACGATTTTTCGTTGCTCGTCGGTCATTTCGGCGCCCATTTGCATTTCGTAAAGCTCGCCGAAAAGCTCGGCGGGCGATTTATTGTCGGCGTCTGCCGTGCCGCAAAAGACGGCGGCGGAGCGTGTGCGAGAATTATCGTAATCGAGCCGCATTATGTTCGGGAAAACGCCCCTTATTTTCGCAACGGCGTCGGGGATATCGCCCTCGTCGGTCAAAATAATACGCAGGTAATCCTCGCTTTTGGCTAACGCCATAATTTCGTCGAAGCTGCCTTTAATTTCGCGCATATCGTGCAAAGGAACAAGCGGCTTTTCGGTTATTTTGACGTCCCCCTTTTCGTTCAAGGTGACGACGGTAACCGATTTGTCACAGCCCGCCTCGCTAAACGAGTATTTAAGCGGCGTACCGCAGTAGCGCACCTCCGGCCTTAACACCGTTTGGGGTTTATGAATGTGACCGAGCGCCACATAGTCGAACCGGTCGAACAGCGTAGCGTCAACGTTATCAAGCCCGCCGACCGTGGTTTGCTCCGAGTCGCTCGCAACGGCGCCGGTTATAAACTGGTGACAGATTAGCACATTTCTTTCGTTATCGTCAAGTGACATACTGTCACATACGGCTCGCACGGCGTCGTTATATGTCGCAATTTCGGTTTCGGGGAAAAAGCGGCGCACCGTAGCGGGCTTTATGAAGGGCAAAAGCCAAATTCGAACGGCGCCGAAGCCGTCGGTAAGGCGGATATTTTCCACCTCGCCCGAAAAGGCGGAGGAAATATGCACCCCCGCAAGGTGCATAAGGTGGTTACCGAAAGCAACTCGCTCGGCGCAATCGTGGTTTCCGCTGATAATAAAAACGGGAAGCCTCTTTTCGACAAGGCAGGTCAAAAATCGGTCAAAAAGCGCCACTCCCTCGGCGGGAGGCACGGTTTTGTCATAGATATCGCCCGCAATTATAACGGCGTCGGGCTTTTCCTCGGCGGCGATGTCGATAATTTGAGCCAAAATATGCTCTTGGTCGGGGAGCATGGACATCTCGTTTACGCGGATACCTATATGTAAATCGGAAAGATGTAGAAATTTCATCCTTTTTCCTCCAAAATGATATGCTTATATTATACAACAACAAATACTTTGCCGCAAGGGGCGAGGCGTAAGGCGCAAAAAACTAAAGGGAAAACCCGAAAGTCTTGGGTTTTCCCTTTAAAATCTCTTTTTTTAAGGCTATATGTTGCCGATTAATTGACGGCGAATTACGCTCTGTCGGCGATTTCCTTTGCGACCATGTCGATAAACTGTTCCATGGGCATAACCTCGGTTGCGTTACCGTCGCGGCGACGAACGGCAACGGTGCCGTCGGACTGCTCCTTGTCGCCGATAACAAGCATGTACGGAATTTTCTGCATTTGAGCCTCACGTACCTTGTAGCCGGTTTTCTCCTGGCGCTTGTCGGATTCGCAACGGATACCCTTCGCCTTTAAAGCGGCCTCGATTTTATCGGTATATTCGTTGTTGCGGTCGGTAATCGGGAGAAGGCGAACCTGAACAGGGGCAAGCCATGTCGGGAACTTGCCCGCATAATGCTCGATAAGGATACCGATGAAACGCTCGATTGAGCCGAAAACAACGCGGTGAATCATAATCGGGCGGTGCTTTTGACCGTCGGAGCCGATGTACTCCGCCTCGAATCGAAGCGGAAGCTGGAAGTCAAGCTGGATGGTGCCGCACTGCCACGTTCTGCCGATTGAGTCCTCAAGATGGAAGTCAATTTTCGGGCCATAAAATGCGCCGTCGCCCTCGTTGATAACATAGGGCATATTCATTTCGTCAAGCGCCTGCTTAAGGCCCGCCGTTGCCATTTCCCAATCCTCAAGTGCGCCGAGATGGTCCTCCGGCATGGTGGAAAGCTCAACGTGATACTTAAATCCGAACTTGGAATAAACCTCGTCGATAAGGCGGGCAACGCCCTTAATTTGCTCGGTGATTTGCTCACGGGTCATGTAAATGTGAGCGTCGTCCTGGGTAAAGCAGCGAACACGCATAAGTCCGTGTAACGCGCCCGACTTTTCGTGGCGGTGAACAAGTCCGAGCTCGCCTATTTTAAGCGGCAAATCCTTGTACGAGCGGGGCTCCATTTTGTAAACGAGCATACCGCCCGGACAGTTCATCGGCTTAACGGCAAAGTCGCTTTCGTCGATAACGGTGGTGTACATGTTATCCTTGTAATGGTCCCAATGTCCCGAAGTTTCCCAAAGCTGGCGGTTGAGCATAATCGGGGTGCTTACCTCAAGGTAATTTTCGCGCGTGTGAAGCTCACGCCAATAATCAATAAGCGTGTTTTTAACAATCATACCCTTGGGCAAGAAGAATGGGAAGCCGGGGCCCTCCTCCATAAGCGCAAAAAGACCGAGCTCCTTGCCCAAACGGCGGTGGTCACGCTTTTTTGCCTCTTCAATTCGGGTAAGATATTCCTCTAAATCGGTTTTGTTGGAAAACGCCGTGCCGTAAATACGGGTAAGCATTTTATTTTTCTCGTTTCCTCTCCAGTAAGCGCCGGCAACCGAAGTTAGCTTAAACGCCTTTACCGCCGAGGTATAGGTTACGTGAGGGCCGGCGCAAAGGTCAACGTAGTCGCCCTGCTTAAAGAAAGAAAGCTCCTCGTCCTCGGGCAAATCGTTGATAAGCTCAACCTTGTACGGCTCGCCCGCCTCCTCCATAAGCTTTATAGCCTCGTCGCGGGGAAGGGTGAAGCGCTCCAGCTTAAGGTTTTCCTTAACGATTTTTTTCATCTCGACCTCAAGCGCCGCTAAATCCTCGTCGGTGAAAGGAACTTCGCGGTCAAAGTCATAGTAAAAGCCGTCCTTAATCGAAGGGCCGATAGCAAGCTTTGTTTCGGGGTAAAGTCGCTTTACCGCCTGAGCCAAAATGTGGGACGCGGTGTGACGCAGAGCGCCACGACCTACCTCCTCGTCAAAGGAATGCTCGCAAACCGAGCCGTCATGAAAAATAACCTTCATAAATTTATCTCTCCTTTTAAAAATAGAGTTAGTTACAAAAAAACAAAAGCACCCTATGAGTAAATCCGCCTTATGCGAACTACTCAAGGGTGCGAAAATTCACACGGTTCCACCTTGATTTTTAACTTCATCAACCGCCGTTAACGCCGACGCTACGTCACATTTATCATGTGCCGCTCGGGAGTGGTTTTCGCCGAAATTCGTCACGCCCCGACGGTTTCAGCCAAACGCCGTCGGTCTCTTATAATTATGCGCGCAAAAAAACGGTTACTCTTTCCGTCAAAGCCCTTTGAGGCATATTTTAACACACACTTTCCCCTTTTTCAATAGCTAAACGAAATAAAAATTGGTCTCCCACGCGGGAACCGAACGAAAACGGCGCATATAGATGCGGTAATCGTCCCTTATTTCAAAAATTTTTAGCGGCAACGCAAAATAATCCTCTAACCTGTGATATGCCGCAATTTGCATTTTCGGCTTAAACCTTAAAATCGTCTCTCTTGCGCCGTCGATAGCGGCACCCTCGCCGCCCTCTATGTCCATTTTAATTAAGGTCGCCGCTTTTCCGTCTAAAATTTCGTCAACGCTTAACGATTTTATTTTTTCGCCCGTCTCCGCCTCGGCGTGGTTTCGGCCGCCGTGGGTGTTAAAGGTAAGCTCGCCCGATTTGTCCGAAATTGCCGTATTATAAAGGCTGACCTTCTCCATGCCGCCGATTTTTGCCGCCATTCGGTTAAAGCTTTTTTTCGTCGGCTCAACGGCATAAATATGGCCGTAGCCGTTAACGTGGGAAAGAAATTCCTCCACCGTGTCGCCGCAAAAGGCGCCAAGGTCGATAAAGCTTTCGTTGTCGGTCGGCTTTATTATGTTCTCCCACGCCTCGTCGGGCTCGGTTTCGCAGCGCTTAAGGTAGCTTATGTCGCCCGTCAAGCGGTAATAAAGGCAATTTTGAAACACGTTTTTCGATTGCTCGTCGGCAAGGCGTGCGTAAACGGCGTTAAACTCCTTTTCGTGTTCCGCCGAATAGCCCGAATGGTAATATCCGCCGCCTATAACGGGCACGTCGGGGGCGTAAAGCTCCTGCTCGGCGGCAATTCGGTCAATGTTTTCGAGCACCTCTTTGCGCGACGTGCCGAAACAAACAAGCACAATCATTTTGGGGTTTATTTTAATCGCCTCGGCGTAGCTTACGACCGTAAAACCGCGGAAATTTTGATGTCTTACGAATTGGTCGCTTGCAAAAACGCCCGTTATTTTTATATCGTATTGTTCAAGAACGTTAATAATCTTGTCGGCGCCGTCGCCCATTCCGTAAAGCCAAATCGGCTTTTTCGTTTTCGCAAGATATTGCCATAATTCGACCACGGAAAGCACCTCCAATTACCCTTGAAATCGAATAAATTTTTAACATTATATCAAATACACGGCTATATATCAACTTTTTCCTTTGCGGGTTGTTGAAATATTTGCGGTTATGGTATAAAATAAAATGTACTTTATTACGGAGGAAATGTTACGGTTATGAAAAAAGCGATTGCCCTTTTACTTGCGATGTTTATGTTATTTGCTTTGTGCTCGTGCGGCGGTAAGGATAAGGATACCGTCCTTTCGTCGTCGTCGGAAAGCGTGTCGAGCAAGGACGCCGTGTCCGCCGAGGAAACCGAAACCTCGTCGGAGGAAACGGAGAAATCGGCTAAAGCGGTTACGCGTTATTACCTTTACGGCCCCGGCAAATCGCTTAAAACCACCTATGACGTCGACTATTCCGTGGACGGAAAAATTACCGTCAACCTTTTTGACAAGAATAATTACAAAATCGGCAGCCATCTTTACGAATACGACGAAAACGGGCTTGTCATGTTCTTCGGCGTTTACGACAAGGACGGCAACGAAAAGGGTTACACCACCTATGAATACAGCAATAACATGAAAATAAGCGCCGAGTATTATTATGAGGAAGACACCCTCCGCTCCACCGTAAATTACCAGTATAACGAAAGCGGCGTTATTACCTCCAAAACGGTTGAAAACGTCGGCGAGGCCGAGGTTTACAAGTGGGATTACGCCCGCAACGGGGATAAGCTTTTTGCGATTTATATTTCTACCCCTTCCCGCCCCAATTTCGAAGGTTATAATTTCGCCGACAACGCCAACGGTAAGCTTTACCAAAAGGTGCATATAGTTAACGGAATTTCCAACGATTACTGGGCATATGACTATGACGCCGACGGCGACTGTATCTACCGCGGCTATTACGACGTTCAGCACAGCCTTGTTGAATATTACGAGTTTAAGTACGGCGAAGCTAACGAGCTTGCCGCCAAAGCCTTTAAAGGAACGGGGATACTTGATTAATTCAACCCTTAAACGCCTTCCGAACGGGAAAGTGGCGTCTTTCAAAGACATTTATTTCCATTTTTTGTTAGACTTATTTTAAAAAAATTCTTTACTATTTTTCAGCTATATGTTAAATTTATTCATAATGAGTAGGGTTATTGTGCTCAATTTTTGTGCGATTTACTGTTCAACAAAGTATAGTCTGAAGGTGAACGTTTTTTGAAAGTAGCGGTTGTCGGCTCGAAAGAGCTTGTTGTTATAAATTTGCAAAAATATATTCCCGACGGGGCAACCGAAATTGTTTGCGGCTCGTCAAAAAATCTTGACCAAGCGCTTTTCAAATACGCCTCCGAAAAAGGGCTTGGCTTTACCGAGGTGGCGCCCGATTACCACACCTTCGGCCGCCGTGCCCCGATTAAACAGCGGTACGACGTAATTTCCGCCGCCGACGAGGTTGTTGTTTTTTGGGACGGCGTTTCGCAAAGCATGAAGCTCGTTATTGACCATTGTAACCGTGTTAAAGTTCCCGTAACGGTTCATCTTTTATCCGCCCGAAACGACGATATCCGAATTATCCATCGCCCTTTATTTAATAAATAACACCGTAAAGAACGCGTTTTAACGTATCTTTGCGGTGTTTTTGTTTTTTCCCGACCCGGATTGATATAAATTACGACCGTTTTTGATTTTTGGCTCATGTGTTCGAAACCCTACGGTTTTTAAATTTGATACTTCTTCACTATTCACTATTACTTATTACTTGCCAAAATCGACAGTAGTGAAGAGTGAAAAGTGAAGAGTGAAGAGGTAAAAAGTAAAATCGACAAGCTTCTGTCGAAACTTGTCGATTTTGGCTGGGGTAGATGGATTCGAACCACCGACTGTTGGAGTCAGAGTCCAATGCCTTACCGCTTGGCGATACCCCAATGAACAAAAATATTATACCCCAAAAATTGCATTTGTCAAGAAGTTTTGCAATTTTATTTATCTTATTTTTGCATTTAAAACAAAAGAGGCGGTTTCCCACATCAACCTGCGGGGAATCGCCTCCTAATTTAACGCAAACCGCTTAAGGCCGCCACCCTCTCGGCCTGCCCACGTTTTACGCCCAAAAAAGCAGCCTACCCGCATTTTACCCACAAAAGAAGCGGCCTTGGAAATCCAAAGCCGCCTTTTATTATATTTTTTTATTCAAAATTTATGCGAAATAATTCGCTCCGAAAATATTTTCCAATTCGGCTGCAAGGTTTTCGCCCATTTTTTGCGCGCCGGCGGAGTCGGGATGAATTCCGTCGTTGGTCGAAATGTCCCAATCGCTTGTTTCAACAACATAGCTGTTTTCAACGCCGCTCATAACCTCTCTTATGACGGCTGCCTTTGTCTGTCTTATGGGTATCATATAGACAATCGGCTTATCCGGATATTTTTCGCGGAGGGTTGCGATAGCGCTTGTCAAGCCGGTCTTAAAGGCATCGTCGGTCGAGCCGCCGTCGTTTGTACCGTG
>JBGVDX010000184.1:0-5681 GCA_045119575.1 Acutalibacteraceae bacterium | reverse complement strand
CAAAATCATACGAAAAGAATAATTTCGGCGGATTATCGGGATTTGTGAATTATATTGACCGAACAACCTCGTCAAAACGGGATATTAACCGTAAATATACCGTCGGAGATTCAAACTCTGTTAAAATAATGTCAATTCACGGGTCAAAGGGCTTGCAGGCTCCGATTTGCTTTATCGCAAACTTTTCGAACGAGTTTAACTTAAGGGATTGTACAAATAGCGTTGTTTTACACCCAAAATACGGTATAGGATTAAGAGTTTTTAATGCCTCAACCCGTATCAAGAAAACCACCCTTGCCAGAGATGCTGTTGCCCTTGCTATGAAAAAGGATTCGGTTTCGGAGGAAACAAGACTTTTGTACGTAGCCATGACCAGAGCGCAGAATAGGCTTATTATGCTGTCTGTTTTAGATAATGCGGAGGAAAAATTAGCGAAGTATTCTTCCGTTAAATCCGTTTCCGCCACTCAAATTAAACAGCAAAAATCGTATTTCGATTGGGTTATGAGTGTAATGAGTAACGGCTTTGAATTTAGAAGTCTTAAGGATAATTCGGCTGAATTTGCTTTTTCGGACGATTACGGTTATAAATTCAACCTTATTGAATCCGACGATATTGTTGAGATTTTAGAAGGTACAGTCGAGGAAACCGAAAAAGAGATAATTGATTACAATGAAATTAATGAAAAACTATCTTTTTCGTATCCTTATGAAAAAATCCTCGGTATAAATTCAAAGTATTCTGCCTCCGGTTTAGCGGAGAGGGAAACCTTTGAACAATTTTACTGTACAAAAAAACCGGCGTTTATGAACACGGGAGGAATGTCGGCGTCTGCGCGCGGTACTCTTATGCATAGGTTTATGGAAAAATGTGATTTTGCAAGGACGGAAAAAAGCGTTGACGCTGAAATTGCCCGCCTTGCCGAAATCGGAATTTTTACCGAAAAAGAGGCCGAATATATCGACAAACCGAAAATAGAAGCTTTCTTTAATAGTTCGGTTTATGCTTTAATTAAAAGTGCTGACACCGTTTTGCGTGAGCAAAGGTTTATTTACGAGATGACGGTAAATGAATTGGACAGCTCGGTCGACAGCGACGAAAAGGTGACCGTTCAGGGCGTAGCCGACTGCGTTTTGATAAAGGACGGAAAAATCACCGTTATTGATTACAAAACCGACCGTGTGAATGAAAGGGAAGAACTTATTTCCCGTTATTCGGTCCAGCTTGAGCTATACGCAAAGGCTATGAATAATACATACGGTTTACCCGTTGAAGATTGTCTGATTTATTCCTTTACGCTCGGTGAAGAAATTCCACTTGGATATAGTATTTAAAGTTTTTCGGCAGATTTTATCAAAAAAATAAAAAAATGCTTGCAAATATGAAATTGATGTGATATTATAGTTTCGTTATTGACATAAGTATGTGAAAGAGGTGACAATCGATGAAAGAAGGAATCCATCCGAAGTACGAGAAAACAACCGTTAGATGTGCTTGCGGCGCTGAGTTCGAAACCCGTTCAACAAAGGAGAACATCCGTTTGGATATTTGCTCAAACTGCCATCCTTTCTACACCGGAAAACAAAAATTAGTTGATACCGGCGGACGTGTTGATAGATTTAAAAAGCGTTTCAATTTGCAGGACAAATAATTGCTCGCAATTAACAAAAGTTGTTTGCTGATTCCGCAGCCGTTAACGGTTGCGGAATTCTTTGTTATATCATGGAGGCTATTATGAAAGAATACCTCACAATTGAAAAAAAGTCGAAAACCGAATTTGTCGAAAAGCGCTCCCGATTTATAGGCTCCGCTTTTCCCGTAAACAATAGGGAAGAAGCCGAACGTATTGTTTCCGAGCTTAAAAGCGAATACTGGGACGCAAAGCATAACGTTTTTGCGTATGTTTTGCGTGAAGGTAACATAAAACGCTTTTCGGACGACGGCGAACCGCAGGGAACGGCGGGAATGCCCGTGCTTGACGTAATCGAAAAGCAGGGGCTTTGCGACGTGCTGGTGGTTGTAACCCGTTATTTTGGCGGAGTATTACTGGGTACGGGCGGGCTTGTCCGCGCCTATTCTCATAGCGCCGCTCTTGCTATTGAAGAGGCAAAACCCGTATTAATGACTCCCGCTACGGAATGCTTTTTAACTTGCGATTACAGCAGTTATGGCGCGGTTCAGGCTTTCCTTAATAACGAGGAATGTAAGGATATTTACAGCGTTTTTGAAGACGACGTTAAGATAACTTTTTACGTTAAAAGTGACAATTTATCGGGTTTTGAAAACCGTCTTACCGAACTTTCAAACGGAAAAATCGGACTTACAAAAAAATCCGAAAAATTTTTGCCTTTTTAAAAAGGAGTTCGAACAATTTTGTCGAATAATATAATAGGCGGTGATTTAATGAGTGATTTCGGTTGTATAAGAGAACGTATTGAACATAATGAACATTTGATATTATGCGACAAAGCTTGTTTCAGCGATAGTTCTAAGGGACGCAAAAAAGCTGAAGCTCCTTGCGATATCCGTACCTGCTTTCAAAGGGATAGAGACCGCGTAATTCACAGTAAAGCTTTTCGCCGTCTTAAACACAAAACGCAGGTTTTTTTATCACCTGAGCTTGACCATTACCGTACCCGTCTTACCCATACTCTTGAGGTTGCCCAAATTGCACGTACTATTTCCCGCGCTCTCGCTCTTAATGAGGATTTGACCGAGGCAATAGCGCTTGCCCACGATTTGGGACATACTCCGTTTGGCCATGCCGGCGAGCGAGCGCTTAACGATTGCTCGGAGATCGGATTCCGCCATTATGAACAAAGTGTGCGAGTAATTGACGTGCTTGAAAAAAGCGGCAAGGGTCTTAACCTTACAAACGAAGTAAGAAACGGCGTTTTGCGCCATACTTGCGGCGAAGAAGCTGATACGCTTGAGGGTCGAATTGTACGTCTTTCCGACCGAATAGCTTATATTAATCACGATATTTCGGACGCAATTCGTGCTGGAATTCTTTGCGAAAACGATATACCGAATGAAATAGCCGACGTTCTCGGTCATACTAAATCGGCAAGAATTAATACAATGGTTAATTCTTGTATAAACAACGGTACCGACTTAATCGGTATGGAGGCTGAGGTTAACGAAAACGCCGACAAGCTGCTTGATTTTTTGTACGAACGCGTTTACCTTAATCCCGTTGCAAAAGGCGAAGAAATTAAGGTCGACGACATGATTAAGCGCATGTTTTATTATTATACAACGAATAGCGATAAACTACCGTCGGAGTACGATTATATAAGAGAAAAGGACGGCGTTGAGCGGGCGGTTCTTGACTATATAGCCGGCATGACCGATCGATATGCCGTTTTACTTTTCAGCGAGATGTATATTCCAAAATCTTGGCAAAAATAAAGGAGGGAAATTTGATGAGAATACCTGACGAATTTATTGAAGAATTACGCCAGCGTAACGATATTGAATCGGTAGTCTCGTCATATGTAACCCTTAAGCGCAGGGGAAGCACCTCGGTAGGGCTTTGCCCGTTCCACAGCGAAAAATCCCCGTCCTTTACCGTTTATCCGTCAAGTAACTCATATTATTGTTTCGGTTGCGGCGCAGGGGGAGACCCCATAACCTTTATAAGAGGAATAGAAAATCTTGATTATATCGAAGCTGTACGATTTTTAGCCGACCGTTGCGGTATGCGAATGCCTGAATCGGGCTATGACGATACTATGCAAAAGCTGCGTGTCAAAATTTACGAAATTAACCGTGCTGCGGCAAGATTTTTTCATGAACAGCTTAAAACTCCCGAGGGCAAAGTTGGATTTGATTATTTTAGAGAAAGGGAGCTTTCGGCTAAAACAATAAAGCATTTCGGGCTTGGTTATGCTCCGGAATCTTGGGACGCTTTGCATAAGCATTTGCGTGGATTGGGTTTTACCGATGACCTTATTTTTCAAGCCGATTTAATTTCAAAAAGAAAAAGCGGAAACGGATATTATGACCGTTTCCGTGGCAGGGTGATGTACCCGATAATTGATTTAAGAGGAAATGTTATCGCTTTCGGCGGAAGAAGAATTAATAACGAGGACAAGTCGGTTGCAAAATATATAAACAGCTCCGATACCCCTGTTTATAAAAAAAGTACCGTACTATATGCACTCAATTACGCCAAAAACTCCAAGCATAAGGGCATAATTCTTGCCGAGGGCTATATGGACGTTATAGCGCTGCACCAAGCGGGGTTTGATAACGCCGTCGCCGCCTGCGGAACCGCCTTTACTCAGGAGCAGGCGAGACTGCTTTCAAGATACACCGACGAAATAATCGTAACGCTTGACGCCGATGAAGCGGGGCAAAAGGCGACCAATCGAACCATTGAGATTTTAAAATCTACGGGTATGAATATACGCGTTTTAAGGGTCGACGGAGCCAAGGACCCTGACGAATTTATAAAAAAATTCGGCGCAGGACGTTTTCAAGCGCTTCTCGACGGAGCAAATAACGATATTGAATACAAAATTTCTGCCGCTAAGGCTAAGTTTGATATAACTACTGACGACGGTAAGCTTTCCGCATTAAAGCAAATTTCGCAAATTTTGTCTCAAACTGATGACCCAATAGCACGCGACCTTTATACGGGACGGGTTGCCGACGAGTTCGGCATTTCAAAGGATGTTTTAATACGTCAAATTAATGTTATGTTCAAATCTCGTGTAAATAACGAGAGAAAACAGCGTATTAACAAGGAAATCAGTCGTCCTGTATCAACCGACCGCGTTAATCCCGAAAAACGGTTTAACACACGTGCGGCCATGGCGGAGGAAACAATTTTGGCGTTACTATTCAGCGACCCGTCGTTATATGAATATGCTTCTTCGCTTATAAAAGCCGACGATTTCGTTACGACGTTTAACGCAAGAGTATATAAATATCTGTGCGATTTACTTGAAAACGGAAAAACGCCCGATATTTCTTACTTTAGTTCGGAGTTTACGCCCGACGAAATGGGTAAAATAGTTGAGATATTCAACAAAAAGCTGTCCCTTGACACCAATAAACAGCAGGTGGACGATTGCGTAAAGGTTATTTTAGGCGAACAAGATATTAAAAAAGCGGCCGACAGTTCTTCTGAAAGTGACTGGGCCGCCAGTATAAAAAGAATCACAGATAAAAAAAGAGGGAGCAAGTAAATGAACAAGAATACTGATATCGGATACGATAAGCATGGCGAGGACACCGAAGATTTCGATTTAAGCGGAATTAACGAAAAGCTTTCTGCATCCAACGATATGGACGACTTATCGGTTGTTGAAAATCTTGACGTAATGGGCGATGAGCCTACGACAGAAGATTTGCAAGAGCTTGATAATGAGGCTGAAAACAACGACGTTGAGGAATCAATTGAAGACCTTTCTTTTTCTGATAACGCCTCGCTTGACGACCCGGTTAAGCTTTATCTTAAGGAAATCGGACGAGTTCCTCTTCTTTCTTCTGATGAAGAGATTGAACTTGCCAAAAAAATTATCGAAGGCGATGAAGCCGCTAAAAAGCGTCTTGCGGAGGCCAATTTGCGTCTTGTTGTTAGCATCGCAAAACGTTATGTCGGACGCGGAATGTACTTCCTTGACCTTATTCAGGAAGGAAACGTCGGACTTATTAAGGCTGTTGAAAAATTC
>JBGVDX010000183.1:0-6614 GCA_045119575.1 Acutalibacteraceae bacterium | reverse complement strand
GCTTTGCATATTTGATTTTATAATTTCGAAAGCGCTTTTTGCGGCTTCGGCGCTCATAAGCAGTTGCGGTAAATACACCTCTTTTTTCTCAAAGCCTTTACCGACAATATCAAGTGCGGGGATAATTTCGTCGGTTACAATATCAAGCGGATTGCGGGACTTAATCAGCTCGTTTGTTATTTCGCCCGAAAGCTCTTTCAGCCCCTTTATAATCGCTTTTTGAAGATCCGAGTTGTAATTTTCATTTGCTGATTTTGTAACCGAAACGGCCTTGTTTTCGCTTAATTCGATGCCTGATGCAAAACCGATATAATCGGTACAGTTGCTGTCTAAATTATGAATTGCTCTATATGCATAATAGGTTTTCATCATTTCAAGAGAATAGGGGTTCATAATTGCGGCGGAAAGCCCGTTTTCAAGCGCTGCCTCAAAAAATACGCTGTTAACAAAATCGCGGTTGGGTAATCCGAACGAAATATTTGAAACGCCGAGTGATGTATTGCATCCGAGTCGCTCGCGTATTTCACGCATAGAACGAAGCGTAGCAATAGCGGCTGATGTATCGGCGCTAATCGTCATAGCAAGCGTATCGAATATAATATCCTTCTTTGAAATTCCGTAATTTTCAGCTGTTTCAAGGATTTTTTCGGCAATTTTAACTCTACCTTCGGCGGTTGACGGAATACCGTCTTCGTCAAGAGTAAGTGCAACAACTAAACCGCCGTATTTTTTAACAAGCGGGAATACCGAATGCATGCTTTCCTGCTTACCGTTGACCGAATTAATCATAGCTTTGCCGTTGTAAACACGTAAAGCGGATTCCATAGCATTAATATCGGAGGTATCAATTTGTAACGGTAAATTGATTATTGCTTGAAGCTCGCAAACCGCAGTTTTAAGCAGTTCGGATTCGTCAATTTCCGGTAAACCAACGTTAACGTCAAGAACATGAACGCCCTTTTCCTGCTGATTAATTCCTTCGTTTAAAATGTAGTCAATATCGTGCTCAACAAGAGCCTGTTTAAAACGTTTTTTACCCGTCGGATTAATACGTTCACCTATTAAAATCGGCTGTTCGCCGAATTCTACAACGTGCGTATACGAAGAAACGCAGGTAATGTTTTTTTCTGTAATATCAATAGGCTTAATGCCGATTATTTTTTGCGAAACCTTGCTTATATAATCGGGAGTGGTTCCGCAACAACCGCCGACAATTCTTATTCCCGAATTTACGGCAGATAAAATTTCATCGGCGAATTCGTCAACGTCGATATCATAAACGGTTTTGCCGTCGACAATTTTGGGCAAACCTGCATTAGGTTTAAGCATAACGGGAAGGGAAGAGTATTTAAGTAATTCATTAACAATCGGCTTCAGCTGTTTCGGACCGAGTGAACAGTTTGCGCCGATTACGTCAACTCCTAATCCTTCAAGCATAGCAACCATAGCCGCAGGAGAAGCGCCTGTCATAAGCTTTCCGTCCTCGCCGTATGCATTCGATGCAATAATAGGGAGGTTGCAATTTTCCTTTGCGGCAAGAACGGCAGCCTTTGTTTCGTAGCTGTCGTTCATTGTTTCAATGTAAATTAAATCGACACCATATTTAACGCCGATTTTAACCGTTTCGGCAAAAACGTCAACCGCCTCTTCAAAATCAAAATCTCCGAACGGTTTAAGCAGTTTACCTGTCGGGCCTATATCAAGTGCTACAAATTTCGGTTGATTACTTACACAGTTATCACGCGCGATTTTAACGTTATCAACCGCTGCTTTAATTATTGTTTCAAGCTCATTTGATGCAAAATTAAGCCTGTTTGCGCCGAATGTATTGGTGTTTACAATATTGCTGCCTGCGTTAAAATAATCGGTATGAATTTTTTGTACAATATCGGCGTGAGATATGTTCCACGTTTCAGGATGTTCGCCCGCTTTAAGCCCTTGTTTTTGAAGGAGCGTCCCTAAACCGCCGTCGAAAATAACTACATTATCTTTTAAAAATTCACGAAAATTCATTTTTATCTCCTGATTATTCTTCTTTTAATCCAATTATAGCCGTGACCGATTTTGACGGCGTCATGAAAAGGTTGTCGTTAAGCGAAACCCCAATGTTTTTCGGGATATCTAACGCTCGAAATATATCTTTTTGAAACTTAATATCAAAATCACCGTATCCGGGGCTGAATCGCGCACAGCATTTCATTCCGAATTTACCGTATTCCGCTTTAATATCATCGCAAAAAGCGTCGCAAAGGGCTTCCACTCTTTCCGACCCGAAAGCGTGGAGCATGACAGCCTTTGACGGCGCAATACGCTCGTATTTCTTGATAAGTCTATCAAGTTCAATGCCGACCGTTGCACAAAAAACAATCGCTTTTTTACATTCGCATAAATTCTTACACAAATTGCTTGACGGTACTTCCATAAACCCGAAATTAACAACGTTATTTTCTACCGTAATGTCAAATTCGCGGTAACAAACCTTAAAAACAAGCGAATTACACGATTCACTTGTGCATTTTTCGATAAGCTCACATAATTCGTCGGTTGAGTCTTTACATCCCGAATACCTAAGAATTTCTTTTTGATTAACGGGCGGGTAGGGGTAGCTTTTAACCAAAATACAGCCGCTCATAATCCTAAAATATCCGACAAATTGCCTTGAATTTTCTCCGCAACGTCGGGCTTGTTCATAGAATAAACGTGTACGTTAGTAATATTATTTGCGAACAAATCAATAATTTGGTCGGTTGCGTAAGCGATACCCGCTTGTTTCATTGCGTCGGGATTTGAGCCGAATTTATCGACAAGACTTTTAAATCTTTGCGGCATGTGCGAGCCCGACATTTTTATTGCTCGTTCAACTTGATTTGCGTTTGTTATGGGCATGATTCCCGCAATAACGGGTACGGTTATACCCGCTTCTCTTATTTTATAAAGGAAATTATAAAGCAAATTATTATCAAAAAACATTTGGGTTGTTAAAAATTCACAGCCTGCGTCAACCTTTTCTTTAAGATATTTTATATCCTCTTTTTGGTTTGAACTTTCGGGGTGGATTTCGGGATAGCAAGCTCCGCCGATACAAAAATCGGGGTTTATTTCCTTTAATTCACGTACTAAATCAACAGCGTTGCGGTAATGCCACAAGCTGCGGTCGGAATTTTCAAGTTCGGGGGTTAAATCTCCGCGTAAGGCCATTATGTTTTCTACGCCTGAGTTCTTGATATCCTCAATTCGTTCAAGTACAGTCTCCCTTGTAGAAGATACGCAGGTTAAATGAGCCAATGTAGGCACGCCGTACATTTGCTTAATGTTTTTAGCTATATCAAGGGTATATTTGCTTGTGCCGCCGCCGGCGCCGTATGTAACGCTCATGAAAGCGGGCTTAAGCTTAGCAATTTCCTCGGTTGCGCTTTTTACGCTGTCAAATGCAGAGTCGGTTTTTGGAGGAAAAACCTCGAAGGATAGGGAAAGCTTTTCGCTTTTAAGTAAATTAATAATTTTCATTGTTACAGCCTCCGATTTTATATACTACAATAATATCATAAAATGAACATTTTTCAAGGGTTTATAAAAAAATCAACTACCGAAAAATACCATTAATTTGTTGTGTAAACGGGTCATTTTTTGTGCTTATTATCTTAAAAAAGAAAATCCCCAACGCACAAGGCATTGGGGATTAGTAGAAATTAAATTAAATTTCTAAGAGGCTGAAATTAGTCAGCGAGTTTATTGAGCTCGGACTGCATAATGCAGTAGTTAGCGATCGGGAAAACAATACCAAGGATTACGTAAAGAATAGTTTTGTCTTCATGAGCGATACCCTTAGCAGCGCAACCTTCTGCAAACTTCTTCTCTGCAAGAATGTTAAAAATATATTAACGTCTGGATTTTTTTTAATGTATGATATATTATTTTATGTATAAGAGGTGAGTGGTTTGGAAAAAAGCGCTATTAAAAAAAGAATATTCAAACTTTCTTTATTCTTTTTGCTTGGAATTATCGCTTTAATAGCTATTTATCTGATTATTGTTTATACGGGGTTCGGAATCAAATGCCCGTTTCATATTTTAACAGGTCTTAACTGTCCCGGTTGCGGAAACACTCGCGCGGTTGTGAATATTATGCAATTTAGGTTTTTAGAGGGCTTATCTTACAACTATCTATTTCCTCTTGAAGCGTTTTACATGCTCAGACTCTTATTTATTTCATCAAAAAGCTATATCTTAAACGGAAAATTCAGTTTTAATGACTCAAAACCGGCGCTTGATATAATTGTACTTGTTATATTAGGGCTTTGGTTTATACTACGTAACATATTAGGAATTTAGAACTTAAAAAAGACTTGCACTTTTTGAACTGTCATAACTTTTGCCGACGCTCGCAGGTCGGTTTTTGTACCGAAATTAATTCCCCGCCATTTTATACTAATGGCGGGGAATTAGTGTTATATGCAACCTCCGCTTGCTTTAAACTCGTCAGAATTCGAACCTATCGTAATGGTATAGGTCTCACCTGAGATGATGTCCGGACTGCTGAGAATTACGACCGCAAATGAGAGTTCGGGTGTGTTGGATATGATGGTTTTACCGTTTTTATCTTTCAGTGTGATATTGGTACCGGCATTTTGATTGCCAACGCTTACCGCCACAACACCTTGTTCGGAATCGCTGAACGACTGTGCCATACCTGAGGCACCCGTGCCGATAAAGGTACCGCCCGTGATAACGCCACTGACATCATAGTCAAGCGTTGCGGTGTCGCCCTGTGTTGGGCCGGCAACAATAGTATAGCCACCCGAAATTGTTAGCGTTCCGTTTGCATCAAGTCCGTCACCGGATGATTTAATATAGTGATTTCCGCCCGAAATAACAATGCTACCGTTAGCGGAGGAAGACATCCTGCCGCCCATTCCGGGTTTTCCGCCGCCGAACATACCGTCTCTGCCGCCGATAGTACCGCTGGAGTCTGTTCCTCCTGCTGCATTAAATCCATCATCGCTGGCAACAACTTTGATATCGCCGCCTTTAACATCAATATTCAAAGCCTCCAACCCCTCATAACTTTCGGTAATATTGATATCTCCCGCCGTTATGGTCAAGGTTTCTTCTGCATGGATGGCATCATCACCGGATGCGATTTCCAAAGTGCCGCCGTTTATTGTAACACATACATCAGAGTGAACGGAATCGTCCGCGGAGTTTATATTAAAACTGCCGCCGCCTATAAGGATACTATTTGCTGCTTTGATTCCTTTCATGCTTGTACTGTTTTCATCGGCATTGGTTGTAGTGCCTGCTGAAGTGCGTCCCGGTTTGCCGCCGCCCATAAAGCCTCCAAAGTTATCGGAGGATGCCTTAGAACCGTTAGCGCTGCCGCCGCCGACCAAAAGTTTGAAGGAGCCATTTTCAATTTGCGTATAGGTACCGGCTGTAATACCGTCGCCCTCCGCTTCAATGTTTATTGTGCCGTTTGAGATATAAATAAAGCCGAGAGATGTATCATCGGTGTTTTCACAGTGGACACCGTCCTTACCGGCATCAACCGTCATGCTTGTTGTGCCCGTAATCCTCACGCTGTCGTTTGCATCTAACCCGTGAGATGCGGAGTTCACCGTATAAGTACCGCTTGTGAAAACAAGGCCATCCTTGCAAACGATACCGTGTCCCGCAGGTGAAGTTACGGTCAAACTGCCTGAACCATTGAAGGTCAAGTCCTGTTTTGAAAACACGGTGGCGTCAATGTTGTTTTCATCTATAGCAGTAAAGGTTCCGCCGTTAGCAAGCGTATTCGTTGTTCCTTCCGCAAGAGTTACAAACACCTTATCCGCTTCAAGAATGTACAGAGCGGCAGAAGTTTTACTGGTGACATCCACTCCGTTTAATACAATCTGAAGTTTGGCTGTGTCATCGGCATTAACAACAATCATACCGTTATTAAGCGTTCCCGAAATGATATAGGTTGCTTCTTCTGTAATTGTTACTGTGTTGCCGGATATTTTTACACTATTGGAGCTTGCCGTGGCAGAACTACCGTTTAACTGAATGACTACGCTTTCGGATTTGTCATAGTCGGTTTTATAATCGCGGTCTGTAAACATTTCCGCATCTGTCTGTAATAAATCTACTTCTACAGTATCGGAGGAAGTATTTGTTGCATCTGTGTTTCCTGAACCATCGTTATTGTTAATAGTATCATCGTTGTCAAGTGGTTTTCTGCAACCCGTAAGCAAGCAGCATACCAAGGATAAAACCAGTAATATGGATAAAATTTTCCTCATAATGCGCCTCCAATATTAAAGCTCAGATACGGTAATGTCGTATATTTCGCTCTCAATGGCTGCTAAACCATCAAGCCCGTTAGTGTAATTATCTACCTCATATTTTTCAATTCGCAGTATTTCGCATAGCGCCTGCGCCATTCTTTTTTCATCTTCTATAAGCAAAAGCCGCATATTTACACCTCCACTTAACGTAATTATACCATAAAATATTGAAAATTGATTGAAGAAAATGAAGAGTGAAAAGTGAAAAAGTAAAATCCCCATTCTTACGAATGAGGATTTTTGGTTGCGGAGGCTGGATTTGAACCAACGACCTTCGGGTTATGAGCCC
>JBGVDX010000182.1:0-3812 GCA_045119575.1 Acutalibacteraceae bacterium | reverse complement strand
ATGGAGCTTGTTGAGCGTACCGGTATCCACAGCGGCGACTCAATCAGCGTTTATCCGACCTTTAGCATTTCCGATAAGGTAAAGGGCACAATTTTGCAATATGCAAAAATGCTCGGCCTCGGAATCGGTATTGTCGGTCTTTACAATATCCAGTTTATCGTTGACAAAGAGGAAAACGTTTATATTATCGAGGTTAACCCCCGTTCGTCAAGAACCGTTCCGTTCCTTTCGAAATCTACGGGCTACAGCCTTGCCGACATCGCAACCGAGGTTATCCTCGGCAAGAGCCTTAAGGAGCAGGGAATATTCGACATTTACCCCGACGAGAAAAAGCGTTGGTACGTAAAGGTTCCGGTATTCTCGTTTAACAAAATCCGCGGCCTTGACGCATATCTTTCTCCCGAAATGAAATCCACCGGCGAAGCAATCGGCTACGACGATAAATTCTATCGCGCAATGTATAAAGCGCTTCAGGCTTCAGGCATGAAGTTACAAAATTACGGTACCGTTTTCGTAACCGTTGCCGATAACGACAAGGACGAGGCGTTGCCGCTTATCCGCCGTTTCTACAACCTCGGCTTTAATATTCAAGCTACCAAGGGAACAGCCGATTTCTTAAAAGAAAACGGCATTCGTACCCATGCCCTTGAAAAAATAAGTTCAGGCAGCGAAGAAATCCCGCAGGCAATCCGTCAGGGACACATCGCTTATATCATTAATACAAGCGAAATCGGCGGCTCGCATAAGACAGCCGACGACGGTCGCCAGATAAGACAGCTTGCAACCGAAAACAACGTAAACATCTTTACTTCGCTTGATACGGTTTCTATTTTGCTTGACGTACTTGAAGAGACAACTCTTTGCATCTCCACCATTGACTCATAAGAGAGGATAAATGATGAAGCAGGAAATTTTCAAAATAAAATCACAACAAACTATCGCCAACGACGTAGTAAAAATGGAGCTTGAGGGTAACACCGACGGCATCACTGCGTCGGGCCAGTTTGTAAACATTAAGCTTGACGGTTTTTATCTCCGCCGACCTATTTCGGTTTGCGACTATGACGAAAACTCCCTTACCCTTATTTACAAAATCGTAGGCGAGGGTACCCTTGCCATGAGTAAATACGAAGAGGGCGCAGAGCTTGATATTTTAACGGGACTCGGCAACGGCTACGACCTTTCAAAATCGGGTGACGCTCCCTTGCTTATCGGCGGGGGAGTAGGCGTACCGCCCATGTACAATCTTTGCAAAAAATTGGTCGCAGAGGGCAAAAATCCTACCGTGATTTTGGGCTTTAACAGCAAATGCGACGTCTTTTATGAGGACGAGTTTGCCGCTCTCGGTGCAAAAGTGCTTGTTACCACCGCCGACGGAAGTTATGGCATAAAAGGCTTTGTTACCGACGCTATGGACGGCCTTGATTACACCTATTTCTATACCTGCGGCCCCGAACCGATGTTTAAGGCGGTATATAACGCAAGCAAAACATCGGGTCAGTTCAGCTTTGAGGAACGTATGGGCTGCGGCTTCGGCGCCTGCATGGGCTGCTCCTGCAAAACCAAATACGGCAATAAGCGTATTTGCAAGGACGGTCCCGTCCTCGAAAAGGAGGAAATCATATGGTAAACACAAAGGTTACTTTAAGCGGAATTGTCCTCGATAACCCGATTATCCCCGCCAGCGGCACCTTCGGCTACGGCTATGAATACGCCGAGCTTTACAATATCAACTGTCTTGGCTCCTTTTCGTTTAAGGGGACTACCGCCGAGCCTCGTTTCGGCAACCCTACGCCCCGAATTGCCGAGTGCCCTGCCGGAATGATAAACAGCGTAGGACTTCAAAACCCCGGCGTAGACAAGGTTATTTCCGAGGAGCTTCCGAAGTTAAAGGCTTGCTTTAATAAGCCCGTTATTGCTAATGTAGGCGGCTTTTCTCTTGAAGAATACGCCTCAACCTGCGAAAAGCTTGACAAAGAGGAGCAGGTTGGCATTTTAGAGGTTAATATAAGCTGCCCCAACGTACACAACGGCGGCATGAGCTTCGGCACCGACTATAAAATGGCGGCCGAGGTAACCCGCAAGGTAAAGGAGGTTACAACAAAGCCCGTTTATATTAAACTGAGCCCCAATGTAACCGATATCGTCTCTATCGCAAAGGCTTGCGAGGAGGCGGGAGCCGACGGTATAAGCATGATAAATACCTTACTCGGCATGAGAATTGATTTAAAAACAAAAAAACCCGTTATCGCAAACAAAATGGGCGGATTTTCCGGCTCGGCAATTATGCCGGTAGCCCTCCGCATGGTGTATCAGGTTTACGAAGCGGTTAATATTCCGATAATCGGCATGGGCGGTATCACAACCGCAAAGGACGTTATCGAAATGATGCTTGTCGGCGCAACAGCGGTACAGGTAGGCGCCGCAAACCTTATAAATCCCTATGTTTGCAAGGAGATTATCGAAACCTTACCGACCGAAATGGCTCGGTATAATATAAATTCACTGGAAGAAATAATAGGAGGAGCACACAATGGGTAAAGACGTAATTATCGCCTGCGACTTTGCGGGCAAGGACGAGGCGCTTGCGTTCCTTGACCTTTTCAAGGAAGAAAAGCCTTATGTAAAAATCGGTATGGAGCTGTTTTACGGTGCCGGCCCCGAAATTGTTCGCGAGATTAAAAAAAGAGGACACAAAATTTTCCTCGACCTTAAGCTTCACGATATCCCTAATACAGTTAAAAAGGCTATGTCGGTTTTGTCGCACCTTGACGTCGATATGTGCAACCTCCACGCAGGCGGCACAATCGCAATGATGGAAGCCGCTATCGAGGGACTTACCCGACCGGACGGCACAAGACCGCTTCTTATCGCCGTAACCCAGCTTACTTCAACCAGCCAGGAACGCATGGAAAGCGACTTGCTCATCAAAGAGCCGCTTGACAAGGTTGTTATGCATTACGCCCACAACGCAAAGGTTGCAGGACTTGACGGCGTAGTTTGCTCTCCGCTTGAAGCCGCAAAGGTACACGAGGTTTGCGGAGACAGCTTTGTAACCGTAACCCCGGGTGTCCGTTTCGCCGACGGCGATATCGGCGACCAGGTAAGAGTTACTACCCCCGAAAGAGCCAAGGAAATCGGCTCCGACTATATTGTTGTCGGCCGTCCGATTACCGCCGCGGCAGACCCCGTTGCTGCATATAGACGCTGTGTAAGCGAATTTGTAGATTGAGAGGATTTGATAACATGAACAACATCGAAAAGACAATTGCAAAGGATTTATTATCTATCAAGGCAGTGTTTTTCCGTCCCGACGAGCCGTTCACATGGGCAAGCGGAATTAAAAGCCCCGTTTATTGCGACAACCGCTTAACCCTTACCGCTCCCACGGTACGTAACGACGTTGAAAACGCCCTTGCCGAAACAATCAAGGCTGAATACCCCGACGCAGAGGTTCTTATGGGTACCTCTACCGCCGGTATTGCTCACGCCGCAATTACCGCGCATATCCTTGACTTGCCGATGGGCTACGTCCGTTCGGGCGCAAAGGACCACGGCCGCGGAAACCAAATCGAAGGCAAGCTTGAAAAAGGCCAAAAGGTTGTTGTTGTCGAGGACCTTATCTCTACAGGAGGCAGCGTTATCGAGGTTGTAGACGTACTCCGCGAAGCGGGCGCCGATGTTCTCGGCATTGTAAGCATTTTCACCTACGGCATGAAAAAAGGCGTTGAGCGCCTTGCAACCGCAGACGTTAGAAACGTAAGCCTTACCAACTTCGACACAATCGCACAAATTGCCGCCGAAGAAAACTA
>JBGVDX010000181.1:0-3459 GCA_045119575.1 Acutalibacteraceae bacterium | reverse complement strand
CTATTAAGGCTTTTGACGAGGTGCTTAAGCCTCTTGGGAAGCGCCCTGTCGGCATAAGAATTGATAGCGGCGACATAACCTATCTTTCCAAGAAAGCGAGAAAAATGCTTGATGCCGCGGGATATCCCGACTGTCATATTATCGCTTCCAACTCGCTTGATGAGCATATAATTTCCGACATGCTTTTACAAGGGGCGCGGGTTGACTCCTTCGGCGTGGGAGAGAGGCTTATAACCTCGTCGTCGGCTCCGGTTTTGGGTGGCGTATACAAGCTTTGTGCTATAATTGAGGCTGACGGAACCGTTTCGCCGAGAATTAAGCTCAGTGAAAATGTTGCAAAGATTACAACACCGGGATTTAAGTCTGTTTGGCGTCTTTTTGACCGCATGAGCGGAAAGGCAATTGCCGATGTTATAACACTTTATGACGAAGAAATCGACGACACAAAACCGTATGAAATATTTGATTCGGAATATACATGGAAACGCAAAACGGTCACCGATTTTATTGCTCGCCGTCTTACTAAGCCTATTTTTGAAAAAGGCAAGCTTGTTTATCCCGAATATTCGGTTGCCGAGATTAAAAGATACTGCGAAAAACAAATTGACCTTTTATGGGACGAGGTTTTACGCTTTGAAAATCCGCACAATTACTATGTTGACTTATCACAAACTTTGTGGGATTTAAAGCATGATTTGATTGAAAAATGCAGCAAAAGAAAAGGGGAATGATTTATGAAAAAAGCGCTTTGTTTATTATCAGTTGTCGTTATGCTTATGGGATTTACTGCTTGTGGAGGTAACGATACGGCGGACACATCATCTGCCGAAACTTCAAGCATTGTTTATAATACTCAAGTGCCCGAACTTGCAGTAGAAGGAAAAATCGACGGAGTAAATTTCGCGGTGGGCGCCGATGTTGACGAGGTAGTTGAATTTTATAACGGAAACGGCCCAAGCGTTGATGACCACGGCGGTACCATTAATTTGTCATCTAACTATGACATTAACGTCTCGTCGTCTACGGAATCCGAAACTGTTTCCGAAAACGAGGATGTATCCTCCGACATTGATTCATCTTTGCCCGAACTTGATGATGAAATCGTATATGACTTGACAATCCGCGGGCTCGCTACAGGCGACAGAATTATAAAAATGTATTCTTACGATACACGTTATTTCTATTATAACGCGTCACCCGAAAGCGGAATTGCATATATTGCTTATTTTGCCGACAACTTCGGCTATATGATTGGCCATACAACATATGACGATATAAAAATGACTGTTGAAGCTGAGCCGCTTGAGGACAGGGTAGCGGAAGAGGATGAAATGTTCTTTATGGTACAGCCGTTAATCGGAACAAAAATGTTATCCTATCAGTACGGAGATTATGTGCTTAACTTCTTCTTTGACGAAAATAACAAGCTTTTCTCAACAACAATTTACGATTACCACGTTTGGACCGAATAATCAAATAAAAAACAAAAACAGACACCTTTAGGGTGTCTGTTTTCATATATAAGTGACCGAGTCGATAAGCCGAGTTCTGTCGTGGACAACTATCTATCTCGACTTACGATTGCTCGTAAGCTCATGCCACCCGTCAAAAGCACATCGGGCAAATGTATAGCTTTTTATCGGTGTTGCTCCGGATAGGGTTTACATGGCCGCACAGTCTCCTGTGCGCCGGTGAGCTCTTACCTCGCCTTTCCATCCTTACCTGAAAAATCAGGCGGTTTATTTCTGTTGCACTTTCCCTAAGGTCGCCCTCGGCGGCTGTTAGCCGTTATCCTGCCCTGTGGAGCTCGGACTTTCCTCATACCGCCATTAATGCGGCACGCAGTTGCCTAACTCGCTCACGAAAGTAATTTTATCAAATGCGTTTAGTTAAGTCAAGAATTATTCTTAACCATTTGAACTTGGCGAATATCCTTGCCTGTAAACTGTTTTATTACGTAGTTTCCTATAATTCGGGAGAAAATTCTTTCGCCGTAAGCGCTGTTTATTTCTCCTAACGAAAGGTTGGTACTAATAACGGTGGGCATTGATTTAAGTGCCCTCGTGTTAAGAATATTGTAAATCGCCGACAAAATAAACGAGGATAAAAATTCTGTGCCGAAATCGTCCAAAATGAGCAGGTCGCAATCGTGCAAAGCGTTTAAAGTATCGCCGCTTTTTCTGCCAAAAGCCTCGTCCTCAATTTGTTTAAGAAAATTTTGTGACGAGCCGTAAATAACGCTGTATCCTTTGTCAATTACGCTGTTTGCAATCGCAAGCGAGAGGTGAGTTTTGCCGAGCCCCGTCCTGCCGAAGAAAAGCAAACTCTTTGCGGTGGGATTAAACTTGTCAGCATAGCCTTTACAAAATTCAAAAATTTCGCTCATATTGCTTACGCAATCGTCGGGATAAAGTGAAAGGTCAAAGTTCCCGAACGTCGAACGTTCAAGGGGCATTTGCTGACATAAATCCTTGTAATACTTCTCTTTGGCAATAACTTTAACGCATTCGCAAAGCTTTCCATTTTCGTATCCCGTGTCATTGCATTTTTTACAATGATACTGCGGACTCAAAAGCTTAACGTCAATTTTGTATTTGCTGATAAGCTCGTCCCGCTGCTTTGCAAGCGATTCGTATTGTTCCTTTAATTTTATTAAATCGGCTGTTCCGCTTAATTTCACTGCGGATTTTACAGCTTCTAACCCTATTTCGTTAATTTTTTTCTCGATTTCTTGTATCTCGGGATATGAAATCTGAACCGTTTTTGTTTCCATATCGGCAACCGCTTCGGCTTTCTTTTTTCTTTCTGTGACCGCAGCTAATGCGTCTATGTAATATTCCTTATTGTAACCCATACGTTACTCCTTTTTGCCGCCAAACAGCATATTTTCAATTTCATCAATGCTATAAGAGGTTTGACTGTTTTCTTTTTGCGCTTTTTCCGGTTTATTGTTAATATCGGTAACTTTTTTAAATCCGTTTTTATGCCATGCGGCAAGAATAGAGTTAATATATTGCCAACTGTATTTTTGCGCGTGGTCTATACATTCGTCGTAAGCCGCTTTTAGCATATCGCGGCCAAATTTCCATTCGTTAGTCCAACGCATAACGGCGTCGAGCTCCTTACCGCTTGGTTTGCGTTTTTCAATGCCCATAACGGCACAAACGGTTTTCCACGCCTGACTTTCCGCACGCATTTTTACTATTTCGTTATCGGCTGATTTAACGTCTGTTACGCCGTCGTTAACCCATTTGACAGCCGTTTGTTCAATAAATCCGGCGGTTAACCTGTCTTCGCTTATTGCGTATTCAATAATCATTAAAATTACCGAAACCGACAATCCCTTTGTACGTTTTAAAGAGGAAGTCATTCGCGCGGTGACCGGCGAAACGGAACCCGAGGTTCCGCGCGGGTATCAGCATAAGTCCAAGCAGGAGCTGCTTGACGCCGTGGACAGCT
>JBGVDX010000180.1:0-10459 GCA_045119575.1 Acutalibacteraceae bacterium | reverse complement strand
GCAATGTTGTATTTATCCATACATTGGCACCTCATCGTAATAATTGTTTAAATTATAACATATATCAAAAGGAATGTCACTAATTTTTTCAATGCTTTAAATACAGCCCGTTGCTCGTAGGCTATATAATTCAAACGGTGCGTACTGCTTTCCTGCCATTTGTTTAGCCGATTAACATATTTTTATCTATAATAAACTATATTTTACGGGAGGGGATAGCCGTGAAATATATTTTGCTTAAAAAAAGACAGCTTACCGTTACGGCCGTTGCGCTTTTCGTTGCCGTAACCCTTGTGTTTACCGCTTCGTCAATGATAAGCGCCGCCACAAAACGAAATTTGCCTATATACAGCGTTGACCGTGACGATAAATGCATCTCGCTTACCTTTGACGCCGCCTGGAGCGCCGACGACACCGACGATATAATCCGCCTGCTTAATGAATATAACGTAAAAGCAACCTTTTTTTGCGTCGGCACATGGGTTGACGCAAACCCCGACGCCGTAAAAAAGCTTTTTGAAGCGGGTCACGAAATAATGAACCATTCCGATAAACACCCGCATATAACCGATATAAGCGAAGAACGCTTTTTGGAGGATTTACAGTCGTGCAACCAAAAAATAAAAGCAATAACGGGTAAGGAGCCGACCCTGTATCGGGGCCCCTATGGAGAATATGACGATAAAACGGTTACCGCCGTAAATAACCTCGGTATGCATTATATCCAGTGGTCAGCCGATACCGTTGACTGGAAAAAGGAAAACACCGCTGAAAAACAAATTGAAAATGTTACAAAACGTATTTCGTCGGGCGGAATAATTTTAATGCATAACGGAACCGAGCATACGGTAGAAACTTTGTCGGGCTTGCTTAAAAATTTAACCAACGCGGGTTATAAATTTGTGCCCGTAACCGAGCTGATTTTTACCGAAAACTATTCGGTCGACCAAAACGGCGTTCAACACAAAACATAAAAAAAGGAACGGTCACCCGTTCCTTTTTTATGTTTACGAAATACTGAATTGATATTCGATATCGTCCGCGCGGGTGCCGCTTTGTACCTCTGCGGTCATCACAAATTCAGTGAAATATTGGAGACTGTCGCCCATCATGTCAAATCGGTATCTTACAACGTGGTCGGCAAATTCTGTGCCCTCTTGAGCAAGCGAAACAACCGTTTTATCCTCGCTTTCCGTAAATGTTGGCTTTTGAGTTGAATTGTTTGTAGCGTCAATTACTGTGTTTTTGAGCAAATTTTTGTCGGTTTGCTTGAGCTTTTGGGTAGGCTTCATGGTAAAGGTATATCCCGCTTTTTTTAGCATGCCGCTGTCAACCGAAACGGTGAAGTTGTTAATCTGCATGTTGAATTTATCGGGGTCGTATTTCATGTAATTGACCGTGCCGCTTGCCGAATTGTAAATAAGCGAAAAGCGGATAACCTCTTTTACCGAAATCGTTACCTTGTTTTGGTCAAGCTTAGGCTCAAACCCGAAAAGGGCAACGTCAAGCGTTTTGTGATTATCCATCGTTGAGTAAAAGCTTTGAGCCACGGCAACGTGCTTTCCGCCGTAATAAATATACGGTTTGTTTTCGCTGTATACCGAAGAATCCATGTCGAAAAGCTTTGCTGCCGTCGGGAATTTTTTCGAAAATCCCGTATCCATTTCGAACTCGTTTGTCGGTACAATCATTTCGGTGTACATTTCATAAAACTCGTTGGTTTTATCAACGGTATCGACAAATGTGTAAGTGTTTGTTTCGGTTGCCTCAAAGTAATATTTCTTGCCGTAGTTGTTGGGTATTATGAACATTATGATACCAAGAACGAAAAGCCCCGCAATAACGCAAAGCGATACGTTGGACCAAATTCTACGTTTTCTGTCAGCCTTAGGCTCATAAGGGTCAAAGTGCATAAAAAATCACTCCTTGTTGTATGCTTTCGCAAGTGAAATAAACTGCTCCATTGTTAGCTGTTCTCCTCTTGCCGTGCGGCTTATGTCGCATTTGTCGAGCAACTCGTAAATCGCTTCCTTGTCCATTGAAAGCCCTGAGCTTAAGCAGTTGGCAAGTGTCTTGCGCCTCATGGAAAACGCCGCTTTAACAACTCGGAAAAATTCGTCGCTTGTAACGCCGTCGGGCTGTTTTGCGTCGGCTATATCGAGCTTTATAACTGCGCTGTCAACCTTCGGCGGAGGCAAAAACGATTCACTCGGTACATGGAATAAAAGCTTCGGATTACAGTAAAAACGTACCGCCGCCGTAACCGCCCCGCAATCTCTTGTACCCATTTCGGCGCAAAGCCGCTCGGCCGCCTCCCTTTGTACCATAACGGTAATGCTTTCTATGCCGAGCTGCTGTTCAAGCAACATCATGATAATCGGCGACGTTATGTAATAGGGGAGATTGGCGCAAACGGCAACCTTCATACCGTTGAATTTATCTTTTATAAGCTCGTTTAGGTCAATTTTCATAACGTCGTTAAAAATAACTTCGACGTTATCAAAATCGGCGAGAGTTTCCTTTAATACCGGCTTAAGCTTTGTGTCAATTTCAATCGCAACAACCTTTTTAGCTCTTTTTGCGAGTTCGGTTGTAAGCACTCCCGCGCCGGGGCCGATTTCAATAATTCCGTCGGCGTCAGCACAAGCTTCGTCAGCCATTTGCGGGCAAACGGTCGGGTCGATAAGAAAGTTTTGACCGAGCGATTTTTTCAAATTAAACCCGTTTCGCTCCAAAACAGAACGCAGGGTGTTGTAGTTAGAAAGGTCAGGCATGTTTTTCTCCCTTTTTTAAATTCAATACATTATAACATATTTTTTTATAAAGAAAAAGCGTATATTTTAATATTTCGTAAATTACTGGTGACAAACGGGAGCTTTTGTGATATAATAACCGTAATTTGTATGATGTACGGAGGATTTTTAAATGAACGATAACGCTCTAAACATAATTTTAAAGGAGCTTGAGCCTGTTTTCTCGGCTCAAAAGCTTAACCGTCAGGACGGTGACGATATTGTTTACATGAACAAAACTCATGCCGTTAAAATTTGGTACAACGAAGAAAGAAAGCTTTTTATGCTTGACGTTGCCGAGCTTAGCGGCGAAGACAGCGTTGATTTTGTCAACAAATCTATGTACCTTTTTGACGATACTCATAACGACAAGGACGCAAAGGCTGTCGGAGGTGACTTTGTCGATACTCTTAACAAGGTTTTCGGCGTAACCCGCGGTCGTACCGCTTCCGTTGATTTGCCTACAAAGGCCGCTCCCGGCACAACCCCAGGTGAAGATGCTTTTTGCAACCGCTTTTTAACCCTATATCCGCAATATAAAGAAAAATATAAGGCCGATGTTGAAAAATACGGCGATTTCCTTTACGAAAGATTTTTTGCCGAAACTGCTGCCGTTAAGCTTAAAGAGCTTATCAAGGAAAACGACAAAAAGGCTATTGCGAAAATGCTTGAAATGCTTGACGAATTTTACGTTGACGCAAACTATGATGTTCAAAGCACAATTACTTATACAATTATCGGCGGCGCTTTCAGAGGCGACGACGCATTGTTCGAAAAAGCTTGTGTTTACATGGAAAAAGACGCTCCTCATTTGCTTGTTCCGTCAAAGAGCATGATGGAATTTATAATCAAGAAGGAAGAAAAGAATAAAAAATAAACCCAAGCGGGCGTTAAGCCCGCTTATTTATATGTATCATGGTTGACTTTTTAACATTAAAATGGTAAACTATTTTGATATGTGAAAATGGATTTGTCGGAGGTGAAACGGTTTGGCTGAAAAGTGCGAAAAATGCGGATTGCCGGTTGATGAAAACGGCGTTTGTGTTAATTGTAACACCTCAAAGACGGAAAAGACTCCCTCTAACGAGGTATGGGCAAGACCGGGTTCCGTTTCCGCTCAAATTAAAGCTGAAACTGTAAAAGAAGAACCGAAAACCGAAACCGCTCCCGCCGAAAATAGCGTTTCCACCGACAAATCCGATATTTCTATTGACGATAACGCGCCCAAACGCGCCCAATCTCAAATCGGCACCGCTGAACAAAGAGCGGCGTATTTTAATGCGATTGCCGGCGTTGAAGAGGAAGAGGTTGACGAACAGTTTTACGTTTCGGAAACCAGTCTTTTTGACGTTCCTTTTAACGATACGAAGGAACATTTAGGCTATAATTTTCCTAAATTCCGTCAAAGCATTTCAAAAAAGACAAAGAAAAAAATTCGAATCGGCGGAATACTTTGTGCGTCGCTTGCTTTGGTAACTGCGGGCGTAATAGCGTTAAGCGGCCAATTTAATCTTAATTTCGGCTTTTTTAATACGGTTGCTGAGGTTCCGGTCCTTTATACCGACAGTAAATCTATTTTGATGACCACAAGTAAAGGCAGCATATCGACCGATATTTATTATTCCGACCGCCGCACAACCATCTCCGACGAAATTCTTGACGAAGAAATCAGCCGTCTTAGATTTTCTCCCGATTATAAGCGTATGCTTACGATTGAAAAATTCGATTCCTCCGTCGGAATATATACCCTCTATGAGCGCGAGACATACAGCAACTCTTGGCGTGAGGCGGGCAACAACGGCGTTTTAATAGATAACGGCATTTGCAGCAATTACAGCTTCATGTGTAATAACGACGCTATCGCTTACTTAAAAAGAGTTGGTGACCAAAACGAGCTTTGCGTTTACTCTTTTTCAATCGGCGCTGTCAAAAAGGTAGCGAGCGGAGTAACCTCGTTCGGTATTTTAAGCGATAATAAAATCATGTATGTTCAGGAGGATTCGCTTTTCACCCTGACATATAACAGCCATACTGATTTTAAATCCGAAATATTCAAAAAGAATGTTAACCAAGTTGTTACCGCTTATGATTACGGCCATACGGATAACGAAAATTTCATGTATGTAACAAAGCTTGATAAAACCTTTGTAAATTCTCAAAATCAAGAGATAACTTATAATTCGGGTGAACTTCACATGGTCAAGGACGGCAAAGACACTTGCCTTGATAAAGAAGTAACGAGTATTATAATGCCCGATTTTGAAAAGGGAACAGCGTATTATTATAAATCCACCGAGTTTTCGTTTTCCGTGTCTGATTTTATAGAGGATGACTGCGAAAAGGAAGACGCCGCATATGTCGAAAGCACCGGTTATGATAACATCGATATGATGACAACCGGCGTAAGCGACCTTATGAAATATTTCAGGTATAATCTACGCAATATGACTTACAGAAACCAAAAATTCTCCGTACTTAATTTCGGCGTTGCAAGAAACGTTGCAACCGACCTATGGTACAGCGACGGCAAGAAACAAACCGAAATTGCAAAATCGGTTTCCGAAATAATCGAGACGGATTATGACGGCGGGTCATTAGTTTACCTGAGCGCCGTTTCGAATATCGAAAAGATTAAGTTTAGCGAGCTTGAACAACCGTATGTCCAGTCCACATATGATGTTATCGGTTATTGCAATGATATTTTATATCCGTCCATGACCAAAAAGAAATTCGCCGTATGTATCGGTACTAAAAAATCCGAATTAGATGCTTCCTATGTACGTCAGGCGGAATACACCGAAGATAATAAAATGCTTTATTTTATTGATACCGATAAGGAATTGACCGAAACCGGTATTCTTAAGATGATAGACCTTACCAAGTTTTCCGGTTGCGCAACGGTAGTAGACGAGATAAAATCCTTTGAAGTAATCGGTAATAGCGTCTATTCCTATTCACCCGACAGCAGTCTGTTTTGTAACGGCGAAAAAATCGGCCAAAAGGTATCGTCTCACCAATCGTCGAATAACGGAAGCGAGGTTGTTTTCCTTGCCGATTATGACGCATACGTAGGTACGGGAACGTTAAAGGTAATAAGCGAAAACAACGTTAAAACTATTTCAACGGGCGTACATGATTTTGCCGTATATAATGACGAGGTATTATCATACATAAGCGATTATAACAAGGCGGAAAAGACGGGAAGTCTTTACTTAGCCTCCGGCATAAAAGCGGGCAAGCCAACCGCAAGCAAAGCACAAAATCTTATAAGATATTAAATTTATCAGTTTGAATCACAGGGTGATATAATGTATAAAATAGTCAGAAAAAAACAACTTAACAGTCAAATGACCCTTATGAACATTGAAGCGCCGTTTGTTGCAAGAAAAGCGCAGGCGGGCCAGTTCATAATGCTTCGCGTTAACGAAACCGGCGAGCGTATTCCGCTTACAATTGCCGATTACGACAGAGAAGCAGGTTGGGTGCAAATAATTTTCCAAAAAGTCGGCAAAACAACCATGTTGCTTGACACTCTTAACGAGGGTGACAGCATAATTGACTTTGTCGGCCCTCTCGGAAAAGCAACCGAGCACGACGGCATAACGCGTGCGGCGGTAATTGGCGGCGGCGCAGGCTGTGCCATCGCATATCCGCAGGCTAAGTCCATGAAGGAAAAGGGAATTTACGTCGATATGATAGCCGGTTTCCGTAACACCGACCTCATTATTTTAGAGGACGAGATGTCCGCCGCCAGCGATAAGCTTATTCTTATGACCGACGACGGCTCTAACGGAAACAAGGGTTTTGTAACCGACGCCCTTAAGAAGGAAATCGAAAACGGAGCAAACTACGATTTCGTTATCGCAATCGGTCCGCTCCAAATGATGAGAGCCGTTTGTAATCTTACCAAGGAATACGGCATTAAAACTCTTATCAGCATGAACTCATACATGATTGACGGAACGGGAATGTGCGGCGGCTGCCGCGTAACTGTCGACGGCAAGGTTAAATTCGCCTGCGTTGACGGCCCCGATTTTGACGGTCACCTTGTCGACTTTGACGAGGCGATCAAGCGTAGCAGAACATACGCTGACCAGGAAAGAAAAGCTCGCGACGAGCATTGTAATCTCATGAAAGCGCAGGTGACTGACAATGGCTGATATGAAAATCGGAAGAACGGCAATGCCGGAGCAGGATCCGAAGGTCAGAGCCACCAACTTTGACGAGGTTGCGCTCGGTTATACCGCCGAAATGGCGGCGGCAGAGGCATCGAGATGCCTTAACTGTAAAACTAAGCCCTGCGTATCGGGTTGTCCCGTAAACGTGCGTATCCCCGAATTTATCTCTAAAGTTGCCGAAGGTGATATCGAAGGCGCATATAAGATAATAAAATCAACAAGCTCGCTTCCCGCCGTTTGCGGCCGTGTTTGCCCTCAGGAAACCCAGTGCGAGGCGAAATGTGTCCGCGGAATAAAGGGCGAAAGCGTAGCTATCGGTCGTCTTGAGCGTTACGTTGCCGATTACATGAGCGGCAAGGAAGACGCCGAAAAGCCCGAATCTAACGGCAAAAAGGTTGCCGTTGTAGGAGGCGGCCCTTCGGGACTTACTTGTGCGGGCGATTTGGCAAAACTCGGATACGAGGTTACTGTTTTCGAAGCTTTCCATACCGCCGGCGGCGTTTTATCCTACGGAATTCCTGAATTACGTCTTCCTAAACGTGTTGTCCGTGAAGAGGTTGAAAACATAAACCAAATGGGCGTTTAAGTCATGACCAACATGGTTATCGGCCAGGTGCTTACAATAGACGAGCTTTTCGAAATGGGCTTCGAGGCTATCTTTATCGGCAGCGGCGCCGGACTTCCCAATTTCATGGGAATTGAAGGCGAAAGCCTTAACGGCGTTTTCTCCGCTAACGAGTTTTTAACCCGTATAAACCTTATGCGTGCGTTTGACGAAAACTACGACACTCCGTTGTTTAAATTTAACTCGGCGGCGGTAATCGGCGGCGGTAACGTTGCTATGGACGCCGCCCGTTCCGCAAAGCGCATGGGTGCCGAAAAGGTTTACATAATATACCGCCGTTCTGAGCAGGAAATGCCTGCTCGTAACGAGGAAATTCACCATGCAAAGGAAGAGGGAATTGAGTTCCTGCTTCTTAACAACATTAAGAAAATCAACGGCGACGAAAACGGCAACGTTTGTTCGATTAATTGCGTTAAAATGGAGCTTGGTGAGCCCGACGCAAGCGGCCGCCGTAGCCCTGTTGAAATTGAAGGCAGTGATTATGTACTTCCCGTTGACGCTGTTATCATGGCTATCGGAAACTCTCCGAACAAGATGATTACTTCCTCTTGCGATAAGCTTGAAACCAACCGTAAGGGTTGCCTTATTGTAAACGAGGAAACGATGAAAACAACAATGGACGGTGTTTATGCCGGCGGAGACGCTGTAACCGGCGCCGCAACGGTTATTCTTGCTATGGGTGCGGGAAAAACGGCCGCAAAATCCATTCATGAATATCTTTCCGAAAAATAATTTTCTTTTTCGCCGTCGATTTATTTCGACGGCGTTATTTTTTTGCCTTTTTAAGCATATTCTTTACTGATATGCGAGGAAAGGAATGATACACTTGTCGGGAAAAAAGCTAATTGACGACATGACAAAGGACGAAAATAAAAAGGTAAAGGATAGGCTGATAAGCCTTGTTTTGACTCAGTCGATTGTTTGTGCCGTGCTTATAGCCGTAGCCTTTGCATTTAAGATGATAGGCGGAGATTTTTACACAAACGAAAAAGAGATTTATGTTGCCAATTTCGAGGACCAAACCACGCCAACCGAGGTGATAAACCAACTTTCCTCTGCCGTTTCGTCTAATTCTAATGAAAAGAAAGAAACAACGTCCGAGGTTACCGAGGTTAATGCCCAAACCGATGGCTTTGACCTTATGGGCGAGGACGACTCAACCGCCTGTATTATTGATTTTACCGAAGTCCAAACCCTTTCAAGCGTAAAAATGGCAAAAAACAATATGGTAAAGCCGCTTTCCGCCTGCCGAATTACGAGCGAATACGGCTATCGAGTTAATCCCGTTTCGGGACTTTACCGATTACATAGCGGTATTGACCTCGGCGCAGATACCGGAGACAGCATTTATTCGGTTCTTGACGGTACCGTAATCCGTTCCGATTACGCGTCAGATTACGGCAATTATGTAGTTGTTGACCACGGCGACGGACTGCATACATTATATGCCCATTGTTCCAAAAGACTTGTCGAAGTAGGGGATGAGGTAAAACAAGGGGACGAAATAGCCCTTGTCGGCAGTACCGGAGCCTCAACCGGCCCGCATTTGCATTTTGAAGTGCGTGTAAATAACGAGCGAATAAATCCTCTTAATTTGCTTCCGCAAACTCTTACAGCATGACTGTAAAGCTGTTTAAAACCGAACTAAGAATAACCGTTCCTTTCGCTTTTCTTATTGCGTTACTGCTTATATTCGATAAAACGGGCATGATGTCGGTTTCCTTAATCGCCGTAACGTTGCATGAGTTAGGCCATTTAATAGCTCTGTATGCCCTTAATATCCCGCCTAAAAGCATAACCCTTTCTATAATAGGGGTTAACATAAAACAAACTTGTCTGTTCGAAAATGCTTTTTTCGAAACGGTTGTTGCGGCGGCGGGGCCTACAGCAAATCTGCTAACATCGTTTTTGCTTGTTCCGTTTATAAATGAAGCTTTTCCTGCTGCACTTTGTGCGGCAGGAATTGTTATCGGTGCGTTTAATTTGTTACCTTTATCGGGACTCGACGGCGGAGATATATTAAATAGCCTTTTGAGTATAAAATTAGACGAAAGCAAAGTTAACATAATATTGAAAGCGACTAATGTTGTTGTAATTTTATTAATTGCTTTTATAGGCGTTTATTTGATTTTAAGCCCGTCCCGCAATCCGACTATGCTTATCGCCGCGGTTTATCTAACCGTATATGTCCTTTTAAAACGCAGATGACTGTTGAAAATCGGGACTGAATTTGGTATAATGATAAAAAATTTTTAGGACGGTTATAAAATGGAGCTTTCAGATATACTTTTAAAGGTGCAAAAGCCTGCCCGATATATCGGCGGCGAACAAGGCGCCGTTATTAAGGATAAAAGCAAGGTTGATGTTCGCTTTGCTTTTTGCTTTGCCGACAGTTACGAGGTCGGAATGTCTCACCTTGGCATGAAAATACTTTATTCGGTCGCCAACTCCCTTGACTGGGCGTGGTGCGAGCGTGTTTTTGCCCCGTGGGAGGACATGGAGACCGAAATGCGTAAAAATAATATCCCGCTTTATGCGCTTGAAAGCGGTGATAAGCTTAGCGATTTCGATATAATCGGTTTTACCGTTCCGTACGAGATGTGTTATACCAATATTCTTAACTGCCTTGATCTCGGCGGAGTGCCCGTACATGCTAAGGAAAGAAACGGGCTTAAAAATCTTGTAATTGCGGGCGGCCCGTGTACATGCAACCCCGAACCGCTTGTCGATTTTGTTGATTTGTTTTTACTCGGCGAGGGTGAAGAGCTTTTGCCCGAGCTTTTGGAACTTTACCGTGAACATAAAAAGCTTGGCTCGGACAAGCAAACCTTCCTTAAATCGGCTGCAAAGCTTGAGGGTGTATA
>JBGVDX010000179.1:0-1902 GCA_045119575.1 Acutalibacteraceae bacterium | reverse complement strand
AAGCTTTCCGGGCGTTTTTTCTATTGCGGCTTTAAAGCCTTTATTTTTCAGCAGGTCTCGCCCTTTTATTGCGTGGGTAATAGAACTTACCATTATTAGGTTTGCTCCCACATTAATCTGCCTGCCTTTCTATGGTGGCATAGTTCAGTACATTCAATATTAGCCTATGCCGGAAGGTAGGTTTTTGACAAAAATTAAATCGTAAATATGCTTAAAACATCTTTAATAAAAAATATGGTTTATTTAAGTGCTTTTTAAGAATAAATTTTTAGTGATACAGAAGGTGAAAAAAGAAAAGAGCATGATTGCGACCAATTTCGAAGGTTTGAACAAATAAAAAATCGCCCCTAAACACAAAGTTTAGGAGCGATATTATCAATAATTCAATTAAAATTTGATTTCAAACCCGTATACGCCGTGTTCGGGAATGTCGAAGTTAATGGTGAGTACATCACCGTCTAATTTCCATTCAGCGGGTTCGACCACAAGCTCGGCTTTGTCAGAAATTGTACGTAACGTGTCACCGTAAACATATTCGGGAGCGCCAAGAGATTTCCAAATGTTCTTTGCGTTTGCGTGGTCATCGTCGGATTTACGAACGGTAACGTCGCTAACATTAGTAACGCCGGAAATCTTAATTTCAACCTTTTCCGCTTTTATTTCGCCGGTGGGAACGTTATGGTTAAATGCGACAAGAGATAATCCGCCCTTAACCTTTGTAGCAACAACCTCAACGGTGTTACCTTCTTTATAGCCCTCAACTTCAAGACGTTCTGTGCCGAGGTCGTGTAAAAGCTCAAAGGTGTGATAAACGGGTTTTTTAATACCGTGATATGTTTGTAATCCGAAACCGCCGTGGAATTCTCCGTTAAGCTGGCAGTTTTCTTCAAAAATATCGGTAAAGGTCCAGTAGGAATATCCCTGAACAAGGCCGTCGTTGTCGGCAATAGCCTTGGTTACAAGCGCAGCGGCGTAGTTTTCGTCGTGCTGTTCTTCTCCGATTACTGCCGAAGTGTTCCACTCGGTATAAATAAGCGGATAATCCTTAGCCTCAACTCTTGCTCTTGCGGTCATTTTCTTAAGAATGCCGCGCTCATATTTGCCCATGAGATGACCGAGCTTTGCCCAAAATTCGTCAAGGCTCATGTCCTGGTTTTTCCACAGCGGGTCATCAGAGGGATAATGATGCGTTGTAATAAAATCAAGAGGGACGTTGTTAGTTTCGCAGTAATCGACCATATCGGCAACCCAAGCGTTAACAGAGGTGGCGGGACCGCCGACACGGAGCTGCTCGTTTACGCTTTTAACAGCGAAAGCGGAGTGTTTATAAAGCTCGAAATAATCCTCTTTTGTTCCCGCAAAGAAAAAGTCAAGGTTAGGCTCGTTCCAAACTTCAAAATACCAAGTTTTAACCTCATCAATACCGAAGCGGTCAACACAATGCTGTGTAAACGCGCGGACAAGGTCGGCCCACTGAGCATAGTCCTTAGGTAAAGTAACGTTACCCTTGTAATGGAAACAGGTTTGAGTTCCTGATGCAAGAGCCTCGGGCATAAATCCGAATTCAATAAACGGTTTCATACCGATTGAAAGGAGATATTCGAAAATATTGTCGGAGTTTACAAAGTTATATGTAATATAATGCGACTTTGTTTCTCCGTTCCAACGTCTTTTACAAATGTTCATGTCGTCGTTGAAAAGACCGTGGAAACGAACATATTTAAAACCTAACTCGTCGTGTGCTCTTTTGAGCTGGCGTCTGTAGTCCTCACGAAGGGCGGTATATGCGTGGCAGCTACCTACGCACATTTCCCAATAATGAGGAAATTCGGTTGTTTTACCATTATTATTAATATTAAATACCATAAACTTACTCCTTGACTGTATTTCTTAAATTATAAT
>JBGVDX010000178.1:0-1906 GCA_045119575.1 Acutalibacteraceae bacterium | reverse complement strand
AACCGATTATTTTGACCGAATTATCACAATTATCAAGAATTGTTTTTGCAAGGTGAAAACCAATAAAACCGGCAGCTCCGGTAATTAAAATCGTTTTATTCGAAAAGTTCATTCTTTATTCCCCCGCTCTAACATTTTAAGAACTTCTTCCTTTTTATTGGCATGATAGTTCTCAACGTCATATTCAGGCATTGTGTCATAAAGATTTTCGGCATAATCATGTACGGTTTTTATAAACTTTGCCGGCACGCCGCCCCAAACTTCGCCGTCCGGGATATCCTTGGTTACAACGGAGCCTGTCGCTACAATGCAGGAATTACCGATGGTTACACCGGGCATAATAGTGCTTCTTGCGCCATTAAAACAGTTCTTACCGATGGTAATTTTACCGAATTTAACGACATCTTTATACTTTTCTTTTCGTTTAATTACTCTTGTAGCTCCGTCGTGAGTAATAAAAGCACAGTCAAAAGAAACCGTTGTATAATCACCTATTGTAATAAGCCACGGTTCGGTGCCCCAGACCTGTGTACCTACGATACTACAGTTTTTTCCTAAGTTTACACCGATTTTTCTTGCGAATTTAACCGGATTTCGTCTGTGATTAATAAAATCAAGAATCTTTTTTATAAATCCCATAAAAACACCTTATTAATCGCGTCTGAAAAGGTCTCTTGTATAAACCTTTTCCTCAACGTCACTTAAAACCTCGTCATATCTGTTTGCAACAATAACGTTACACATAGCCTTAAATTTATCCAAATCATTTACAACACGGCTGCCAAAGAAGGTTGTACCGTCTTCCAAGGTCGGCTCATATACAACTACGGTTGCACCCTTTGCCTTAATGCGCTTCATAACGCCCTGAATACTGGACTGGCGGAAATTATCGCTATTTGATTTCATTGTAAGTCTAAACACACCAACAACGATTTCTTTTTCCATGGTTGAGTTGTAATCGCTGTTTGAGTTATAGTAGCCTGCCATTGTAAGGATGCGGTCAGCAATAAAATCTTTACGTGTTCTGTTGGATTCAACTATAGCTCCGACAATGTTTTCCGGTACATCAGCGTAGTTAGCAAGCAACTGCTTTGTATCCTTCGGTAAGCAGTAACCACCATAGCCGAACGACGGATTATTGTAATGGCTACCGATTCTCGGGTCAAGACATACACCGTCAATAATCATTTTTGTGTCAAGACCCTTAAGCTCGGCATATGTATCAAGCTCATTAAAATAACTTACACGTAATGCAAGATAGGTATTAGCAAAGAGTTTAACAGCCTCGGCTTCGGTAAAGCCCATAAACAAGGTGGAAATATCTTCTTTTATCGCGCCTTCCTGAAGAAGTTGAGCAAAGGTGTGAGCTGCATCAACAAGGCGTTGGTCATTCATATCGGTTCCGACTATAATACGTGACGGATAAAGATTATCAAACAACGCCTTACCCTCGCGTAAAAACTCCGGGCTGAAAATAATATTGTTACAGCCGGTTTTTTCGCGAATATGCTTGGTATATCCAACGGTAATGGTCGACTTAATAACCATAATTGCATCGGGATTATACTTCATAACAAGTTCGATAACAGCTTCAACAGCCGAAGTATCAAAAAAGTTTTTCTTACTGTCGTAGTTTGTGGGCGCGGCAATAACAACAAAGTCAGCGCCTTCATACGCTTCCTTTGCATCAAGTGTCGCAGTTAAATCAAGCTGTTTTGTTGCCAAGTATTCCTCAATTTCCTTGTCAACTATGGGAGATTTTTTATTGTTTATCATCTCCACCTTTTCAGGAACGATGTCAACGGCATAAACCTTATGATTTTGAGCTAACAGTATAGCATTTGACAATCCTACATAGCCTGTTCCTGCAACAGCAATTTTATTAATTTTTTCCATAAAAAGCACC
>JBGVDX010000177.1:0-14767 GCA_045119575.1 Acutalibacteraceae bacterium | reverse complement strand
GAAAAAGCAAGAGAAGAAGGCAAAAGGCCATATCAAAAGGCTCTCTTGGCAGCTGGTTCAGCGGCATTGGTTGTTATAATTGCACTTATTATGAGTGCTGTAATGAGATTATTCTCTTGAGAACACGAAACTTTCAGTTTGGTGGAGTGTCAAATTCCAATTTGTCGAACTCTTTTCATGAGGGTTGCATTTTCCTCTGATGGTTGCAACTCCAATGCAACCCTTATGCAACCATATAAAACCGTATCATTATTATCAACTGTTGCCACAAACGAAAATCCTGTCGACGATAAGTCGGCGGGATTTTTTCGTTTTGTATTATTCATTTTTCATTATTCAATATTCATCATTCATTAAAACGGCTTTTCGTAATCAATAATGAATGGCTCGCCTTATACATCATCCCGTTTTTCGGTGGCATACTAACCGTGCAACCTAATTTTGGGGAGGATAAATATGTGCACCGCGCTTAGCATTAATACCGACGCCCTTTATTTCGGCCGAACGCTCGACCTTGACTGCTCCTACGGCGAGGAGGTTTGCGTTATGCCCCGGCGGTTTCCGTTTAAGTTCCGCAAAACGGGCGTGACAAATTCCCGTTTCGCTATAATCGGCATGGCAACCGTTGTTGAGGGCGTTCCGCTTTTTTACGACGCCGCCAACGAACACGGGCTTTGCATGGCGGGGCTTAATTTTCCGACCAACGCATATTATCCGCCGCCCGCCGACGGCAAGGACAACGTCACTCCCTTTGAATTTATCCCGTGGATTTTAGGCGGCTGCAAAACGGTCGCCGACGCAAAAAACATGATTAACCGCATAAACTTGGTCGATATTCCGTTCAGCGAAAACCTGCCTTTGTCGCCGCTTCATTGGATTATCACCGACAAAACCCGCTCGATTGTTGTTGAGCCGATGAGGGAGGGGCTCCGTGTTCACGAAAACCCAACGGGCGTTATGACCAACAACCCGCCCTTTGATTATCACCTGATGAACCTTAACAACTACCGCGGATTAAGCGTTTCCAACGGCGAAAACCGCTTTTCCTCCGCCCTTAAGCTAACCGATTACAGCGTGGGGTTAGGCGCCTTCGGCTTGCCGGGCGACGTTTCGTCAATGTCCCGATTTGTAAGGGCGGTATTTTACAAGGAAAACTCGGTTTGCGACGGCGACGAGCTTTCGTCGGTCAGCCAGTTTTTTCACATCCTCAGCACGGTCGAGAGGATAAAGGGCGGCTGTCTTTCCGACGGCGGAAAATGGGACACGACCGTTTACACCTCCTGCGTTAACGCCGAAGCGGGCCGTTATTATTACACAACCTACGGCAACCGCCGAATTTCCTGTATTGATATGCATAAAACCGATTTGAACTCGGCGGAAATCGCCCGCTTCCCGCTTATTTTAAAGGAACAAATTTATAACCAAAACTAATTAAAAAACCGCAGTTATTAAAACTGCGGTTTTTTTCATTTCATCATATTATTCAGTTGCGCCATTTGGTCGGGGGTTGGCTCAGGGATGTCGCCGAACGGGAACAAAATTCCCAAATTATCATACTTTACCTGACAAATTTTTTTAAACGGTAACAGCTCGACCTTGTCAACAACGGCGCAGTTTTCGACAATTTTCTTTAACCGCACAATGTTTTCGGCGTCGTCGTTTTTTGTCGGGATAATAACCTGACGAATTGTCGTCGGCACGCCCTTTCGGTTCACATAATCAAGAAATTCAAGCGGCTTTTCTATCCCGCAGCCTACGTTTTCGCCGTAAGAGGCGCCGTCGGTATATTTTATATCAAGCAAAACTCGGTCGGTGACGTCGATTAAGGCTTTAACCTTATCGTTCATGACGCTTCCCGACGTGTCAAGGCAGGTGTTAATTCCCTTTTCGTGGCATTTTTTGAACACCTCGGCGCAAAACTCGGCTTGCAGCAGCGGCTCGCCTCCCGAAAGGGTAATTCCGCCCTTTTCGCCGAAATATTCCCTAAACCGAACGGCCTTTTCAACTATTTCGTCGGCGGAAAATTCGGCGCCGCCCGTCATATCCCACGTGTCGGGGTTGTGACAGCATTTGCAACGCAGGTTGCACCCCTGCAAAAAGACGACGTACCTAACTCCGGGGCCGTCAAGGGTTCCCATGCTTTGAACCGAATGTACCCGACCTAAAACGCCGCCGCTCATATAACCTCGTGGAAGGTGCGGCTGATAACCTCACGCTGTTGCTCGCGGGAAAGCTTGTTGAAATTAACGGCGTAGCCCGAAACGCGGATGGTAAGGTTGGGATATGCCTCGGGGTCGTCGTAAGCCTTTTGCAAGGTTTCGCGGTTAAGCACGTTTACGTTAATGTGATGCGCTTTTTTGGCGAAATAGCCGTCCAAAATAGAAACAAGGTTGTTTATACGCTCATCCTCGTCACGGCCAAGCGCCTGCGGCGTGATGGAAAAGGTGTTCGAAATACCGTCGCGGCAATCGTCGTACGACAGCTTGGCAACCGAGTTAAGCGAAGCCAAGGCGCCGTTTTCCTCGCGGTTATGCATCGGGTTTGCGCCGGGGGCAAACGGCTCGCCGGCTTTACGTCCGTCGGGGGTTGCGCCCGTGTTTTTGCCGTACATAACGTTGGACGTTATGGTAAGCACCGAAAGGGTATGCTCGGCGTTGCGGTAGGTTGGCGTTTTGCGAAGCTCGGTTATAACCGTATGGGTAAGCTCCTTCGCGATAAGGTCAACGCGGTCGTCGTCGTTGCCGTATTTCGGAAAATCGCCCTCGGTTTCAAAGCCGACAACGTATCCCTTTTCGTCGCAAACGGGTTTTACGTCGGCGAATTTAATGGCGCTCAGCGAGTCGGCGGCAACCGAAAGTCCCGCAATACCGAAAGCCATGAAACGGTGAACGTCGGTGTCGTGTAACGCCATTTGGATTTTTTCGTATGCGTATTTATCGTGCATATAATGGATAACGTTCATGGTATTAACGTATAATTTCGATAACCATGAAATGTAAACGTTATAGCGCTTATAAACCTCGTCAAAATCAAGCTTGTCGCCCTTAATCGGCTCCATTTGCGGGCCGATATGGATGCCGCTTGTGGTGTCGTAGCCGCCGTTAATTGCGATAAGAAGCAGCTTCGCAAGGTTGCAACGCGCGCCGAAAAACTGCATTTGCTTGCCGACCTTCATCGCCGAAACGCAGCAGGCGATAGCGTAATCGTCGCCGTAAATGGGGCGCATAACGTCGTCGTTTTCGTATTGGATAGAGTCGGTGTCGGCGGAAACCTTTGCACAAAAACGCTTAAACGGTTCGGGGAGCGAGGTTGACCAAAGCACCGTCAGGTTAGGCTCAGGCGACGAGCCCAAGGTATAAAGCGTGTTAAGAATACGGAAGCTGCTTTTGGTAACAAGGGTGCGTCCGTCCTCGCCCATTCCGCCGACCGCCTCGGTAATCCACATCGGGTCGCCGCCGAAAAGCTCGTTATATTCGGGGGTGCGGAGATGACGCGCAATACGCAGCTTCATTACAAAATCGTCGATAATTTCCTGCGCCTCGGTTTCGGTTAACGTGCCGTCCGCCAAGTCGCGCTCAATGTAAATGTCAAAGAAGGTGCTTACCCTGCCAAGCGACATTGCGGCGCCGTTTTGCTCCTTGATAGCGGCAAGGTAGGCGAAATATGTCCACTGGACCGCCTCTCTTGTGTCGGCGGCGGGCTCGCTTATGTCGTAGCCGTACATTTTCGCCATTTCTTTAAGGTAGCCGAGGAATTTTATTTGCTGGAACAGCTCCTCGTCAAGCTTAATGCGGTCGGCGGTAAAATCGTCGCCCGCAAGGCTCGCCTTATCCAACACCTTTTCTTCAATAAGGCGGTCAACGCCGTAAAGCGCAACGCGGCGGTAGTCGCCGATAATACGTCCTCTGCCGTATGCGTCGGGAAGCCCCGTTATAACGTGGCACTTTCTCGCGGCACGCATTTCGTCGGTATAAACGCGGAAAACGCCGTCGTTATGGGTTGTGCGGAAACGAAATTCCTGCTCAACCGTGTCGCTCAGCTTGTATCCGTAAGCCTCGCACGCCTGACGCACCATGCGCATACCGCCGAAGGGGTTTACGCCCCTTTTAAGCGGACGGTTGGTTTGCATTCCGACGATAATTTCGTTACCCTTGTCGATATATCCGGGGGCGTAGCTTGTAAGCGACGATACGTTAACCGTGTCTATGTCCAAAACGCCGCCGTATTGGCGCTCCAAGGCAAAGAGCGACTGTACCTTTTTCATAAGCGCAGACGTGCGTTCGGTTGCGCCCGCCAAAAATCGGTCGTCACCGGTATATTCTTTATAATTTTCCTGAATAAAATTGCGTACATCAATGCTTTCCTGCCATTTTCCGACGTTAAAGCCTCTCCAATTCCTGTGTTTCATAGCAATTCTCCTTCGATTTATGCGGTGTAAAAAAGGGCGAACTGATTTAATACAAAAAACCAGTTCGCCCAGACGGTCGGCAATAAAAACGCAGCACTCCACAGCGGTCAACTCCGCTTTAAAACCCGTCAGTAATGTTGCGTTATGGTCATTATACAATACTCATTATGCTTTGTCAATCATAAAAAACAATATTATGTAGAAAAAACACGAATTTTTTTATTGTAAACACAACATTTTGTGTTTTGGCTTAAAAAAAGTATACCTGTTGTTGTTTGCGAAAAAATTTTCTTACCAAAAAATCGGCCGCCGCAGCCTGTCGCCCGCCGTACCGAAGGCATATGCTCCCCGTTTTTCCTGCAAGCGGAAAATGATAAGGGCGCCTTCCTTGCGGAGGGCGCCCAAACGGCAAAGCCTTTTTTGTAACGGTAAAGCCTTTTTGTGTTGTTTATTTAATTCCGAGTACCGCCATTTGAACAATAACGGCGTCGACGGTGTCAACAATTCCGTCGCCGTTTACGTCGGGGATTTCACCCTCTGCGCCAATACCGAGCATAAACTGTTCAAGAATTATAAGGTCGGCGGCGTTGGTAGCGTCGTCATAATTAACGTCGCCCACTCTGCGCACCCATTCGGGGGTAACGGTCATGTTATAGGTAACGGCGGTGTCGGCGGTGAGCTTGTTTCCGTCCTCGTCAACCCAGCCTTCAAAAATATATCCGCTCATTGTCGGAGTAGGCAGTTCGGCAACCGTATCGCCTCTTGCTACGGTAAGCTCGCCGGCGCCGTCGGCAAGGCTGTCCGACTTAAAGGTAATTGTAACCTCGGCGGGATATTCGTCAACCACCGTAAAGGCGTAGTCGATAACGTTGTACGTGCCGCAGGCGTTGGTCGCCGTTACGCGGTAATAATATTCGCCGGCGCCAAGGTTGCGGAACGCAATATAATCGTCGATTTTCGAAATATTAAAGGTCGCCGCATCAACCGTAACGGTTGTGCCGTAAACTCGGTTTCCCTCGGCGTCAAAAATTCCGCCGTTAACCGTTTTTATGTCGCCGCTAAGCGAGGTCACGGTGCCGTAAAGCTTGCAGGAGGTATAGCTTAAATGCAATTTTTCGGGATAATTTACGTCGTCCGAAAGGGCAAAGGGCATCATATCCTCAATTTTCGTAACGTCGCTTTCCTTAACCCAGTCGCCCTCGTCGGTGACAAGCCATTTTTCGCCGTAGTAGTTGGTGGTGCTGCCCGTTACGATAACCTCGCCGTTAAGCACGGCTACCTCGGTTTCGTAATCGTGATAAAGGGTATACGGCACGTTATGGAGCGTAACCCGTTTGCCTCTGTAACGGGCGTAAAGGTAGCTTTCTATTTCCCATTTAAGCTCGTCAAGCGGAGGCTGGGCAAGCTTCCATTCCGCCGCAACGGTTATGTCGCCGGTAACGGCGGTTTCGGCGGTAAACTCGTTGCCATCTTTGTCATACCAGCCAAGGAAATCGTAGCCCTCACGGGTAGCCGTCGGAAGCGCCGATACCGCTCCGCCGCTCGCCACTTCAAGTGACGTTGTGTCACATTCGCCGCCGTTTGCGTTAAAGGTCACGGTGAAGATGGTCGGCACCTCGGTAACTGCGTTAAAAGCGTAGTCGATAACGTTGTACGTGCCGCAGGCGTTGGTCGCCGTAATGCGGTAATAATATTTTCCTACGCCAAGGTTGCGGAAGGCTATGTAATTGTCGATTTGTGAAATATTAAAGGTTGTGGCGTTAACCGAAACGGTTGTGCCGTAAACTCGGTTTCCGCTTTTGTCGAAAATTCCGCCTTTTACGGTGGTCATGTTGCCGCAAAGGGAGGTTATCGTACCGTAAAGTTTGTACGAAGTATTGGCGATATGATATTTCGGCGGATAATTTACGTCGCTCGAAAGGCTGAACGGGACTAAATCCTTAATTTTCGTAACGTCGCTTTCCTTAACCCAGTCGCCATCCTCGGTCAAAAGCCATTTTTCGCCGTAGTAGTTGGTGGTATATGCTATAACCGTAACCTCTCCGTCAAGGGTGCCGACGGCGGTTTCGGTGTCGGGATAATTTTCGTAAGGCACGCTTCGTAAAGTCACGCCGCTGCCCGAATACAACCCGTAAACGTAACCCTCGGTTTCCCATTTAAGGTCGTCGGCGGTCGGCTGGTCGGGAGTGTCATCGGGCGTATCGTCCGACGTCTCGCTTTCCCATTTCGCCGTAACGGTTATGTCGCCGGTAACGGCGGTTTCGGCGGTAAACTCGTTGCCGTCTTTGTCATACCAGCCAAGGAAAATGTAGTCCTCACGGGTGGCCGTCGGAAGCGCCGACACAGCTTCGCCGCTCGCCACTTCAAGTGACGTTGTGTCACATTCGCCGCCGTTTGCGTTAAAGGTCACGGTAAAATTGCCGCTTGCGTAAACGGTAAAGGGCTGCTCAACTAAAGTTGCCTCGCTAAGAGCGTTTTTGGCGGTCACCTTATATATATACGAGCCGACCGAAAGCTTACCAAAGGCGATATATGCGTCAACGAGCGACAGGCTCGCAACGGTAGAGGCGGGGTCAACCGTTTTTTCGGTTACAACGGTGCCGTCGGGGTTGTAAACGCCCGCCGTAAGCGCCGATATGTTGGACGATTTGGACGTAACGGTGCCCTTAAGCCCGAACGAGTTGCCCGCCTCAATAGAGGTGGGCTTGCTTTCGCCCGAAATTGAAAGACTTTCCAAATCCTCTTTTTTCTCAATATCGGTGGCGTAAATCCAGTATCCGCTTTCGGTGCGGGCATAGGTTACGCCGTTTTCGTTTTCGTAAAAGCCGACTATTACAAGCTCGTCGCCGAAATCAACCGACGAAACCGAAGTGTCCTCGTAGCCGTATTCCTTGTAGGGGCGGTTGCGTAAATCGCTTCCCTCGGTGTTGGAAACGGTATATGTCGCATAAACGTATTCGTCAACGGGATAATATCCGTTGTTTTTCATGTGAATTGCAAAAGCGTAGTTGTTGTGAGATGAATGCGAGCCGCCTACGTTTGCCCAAAGCACCTTGTTGTTGGCGGCGTTGTTGTGGGCGTAATAGGTGACGTAGCCGCCGCTGCCCGTTCCGCAAAGTAAAAGGTGGGGATAAAAGCCGCAGGTGGCGCAGTAGAATATAATGGGGTCGCCGGGGGAAAGAATTGCGCTGTTGTCCGACATAAGGTATTTACCGTTGCTCGATTCGACAAGACGGTATTTTTCGCCGTAGCCGGCGTTTATAATTTGGTTCATAAGTCCGCTTGTCTTAATGCTGGTAAGCGAGGTAAGCCCGCCCGCCTTTAAGCAGTCCCTTACAAATTCGGCACATTCGCCCTTGCCGTCGTCCCAATGAGCCGCCGCATAGGCAAGCGCCGCCGACGGGTCATAGGTCGCCGCCGAAACGGAGTTAATTCCGCCCGCCGTCACCGAAACGGCAATAATTGCGGCGAGACAGCCGCTTAAAGCCCTTTTTATAATTCCTTTAAAACCGGTCATACCGAATTCTCCTTTTTCACAAAAAATAGTTACAAACTGATTACAAGTTTTATTTACATACATTTTTATAATACACCAGTTGACATAAAAAATCAACGCATACCGCAAATTTAACCTCTATTTTTTTAAAAAAGCCGCATTTGCGCCAAGAAAAGCCACGCATTTGCGCCAAGAAAGGCCACATTTGCGTCGGAAAAGCCTGTCCCAAACCCACGGATATGCCTTTTTTCGACGGCGCATCTCGCAAAATCAGGGCGGCGCATCTCGCAAAATCGAGGCGGGCGGCGCACCTCGCAAAATCAGGGCGGCGCACCTCGTTTTTTTCACATAAAGACGGGCTTTTTTACGGAAACTTGTAAATTTCGTGACGAAAAATAAGGAATTTTAAAATTAATTGAAAAATGGAGTGAAGTGTGTTATAGTATAAGGTGAAGATATAATATTCATGTGTATTGGAGGTATTTTCTGTGAGACACCACATGATGAAACGCCGACTTGAGTATACCATGCTTATCGGTATTGCGCTTAACGTTTTGGCGTTCATGCTCCCAATTATCAACTTCACATTAACCCACGAAACCAAGCAATATACCGAGGGATACAGTATCGGCTCGTTGGTCGGCTTGCTTATCCCCGCCGTGCTTAACGGCGGAATGGAAGGGTTAAGCAACCCGCCGCTTTCCCTTATGGCGGTTATGCTTATCGGCGTAATCTGCTTCATCGCAAGCCTTTTTACCGTTATCCTTGTTATAAAAAGCATGCTTGCAAAAAAGGCTAACCTTTTTTGTACAATCGCCGTTTCGGTTTTTGAGGTGCTTTGCAGTCTTTGCTTTTTAATCACTGCGTCCCAAACAAAGAAATTCATAATCCGCGACGTGGTGGTTGAGCCGTTTGTAGGAAACCTGCGCGGCACGTTCGGCATATTCGGCCTTTTAATGACGATAGCCGTACTTTTCCTTGCGTTTGTTAACATATTCCTTATTTTAGGAATAATCCGCAGCGGCGAGGAAATTGACGAAATTGAAGAAGAAAAGCCTGCCCGTCCCGCCTCACGTGACAGAATGTCACAATTCATGGGAGGCGAGCGTGGCCCGCGTTCGGGCGAATATTCCCGTACCCGTCAGCCTCACCGCGCACCTACGGAAAGCGCCCCGCCCCACCGCACACCTATCCGAAACAACGTATATTCGGGCGACCCCCGTACCGAGGACGGCTCGTTACATCAAACAAGACCTCTTTCCGCAACCGGTATGATTGACCGTGACCATTTGCCCCGTCAAACGGCGCCGTCAAGGCCCGCCCCGTCGGCGCAGTCTCAGCAGGCGGTTGTCACCTGTGCAAAATGCGGAGCGAAATGCCGCCGCGGCACCCGTTTTTGCAACATCTGCGGCGAGCCATTGCCCCGTCCGGTACGCCGTTGCCGTACCTGCGGCGAGGTTATAACCGAAAAGGACGTATTTTGTCCCTCTTGCGGAGCAAATATCAAATAAAAAGGACGTATTTTGTCCCACTTAAGGTGATTTAAAAATGAACAAATTTTATTTCAACGGAATAAGCACGTTGTCGGTAACCGTTAACGCCGCCGACCCGAAAACAACCGCAAAAACGGCCGTCTACCGTGTTGACGAGCCGAACGCAAGGGCGGTTGCCGGCGTTTTCGAGGGAAACAGCACCTATTCCGACGTTACCTATCCCGAACACGGCAACCGTTCGGGCGGATTTATCGGCTCAAGAGCTGCCGCCGCCGCAACGCTTAAATGGTTCAGCTCGGCTAACTGCCGTTTTGACGATAACGACGCGTCCTATTTGCGCTCGTCAATCGACCTTTATTTGCGCCGCGCGAAAAGCACGCTTGATTACGAAGGCAAGCCCCTTTTCGGCAAAAAAGCCCGCACTTTCCCCGTTTCGGGCGCCTTAACCGTTGTCGATTATCCCGACGAAACCGCCGTCGATTGCCAATTTTTATGGGCGGGCAACTGCCGCGGCTATGTGCTTGACGACTACGGCCTGTGCCAGCTTACCGAGGACGACTGCGACAAGGACGCCGACGCATTAACCGTTCGCGCCGCCGACCAAAAGCTTAACAACGTAATAAACGCCGATATCGCGTATCGGATTAACTTCCGCCGTATTCACGTTACCGAGCCGATGATGTTTATTTCGTCAACCACCGCCGCTTTCGACGGTTTCTCAAGCCCGATGGAGTTTGAATACGCGGTGCTTTACGCCCTTATAAAGGCGAAAAACGTCGCCGATTGGGAGAAAAAGCTTAAATCCATTGTCGGCGATTACGCCGAGGGCGATTTCGCCATGACGATTGTTTCGGTCGGTTTCGGCGACTTTGACGACATGAAGCGCTATTACGAGCCCCGAATTAAGGAGCTTGTCGAAAAGTATATCCGTCCGCTTAACGCCGCTCGCAAAGGTCAATCGAACGTAAACGTCGGCGACCTTTGGCAGGTATACCGCAACGGATATTACAGGTAAGGAGATTTAGCATATGCTTTGTAAAAACTGTGGACATGACATAACTCCGTCGGAAAAGAACTGTCCTTTTTGCGGAATTCCAAGCGGATTTCCCGTCGGAATGAACGGCGACGAAAAAATTCCCGCCGTAATCGACGCCGAAGAAATTTTAGGCGACGTTATAAGCGAAGCCGCGGCGCCCGTTCGTGCCGCCGCACCGAAAAAGCCCGTTACCAACGAGCCTGCGGTTTATGACCAACCTGACGACGACGGCACCGTAGCCTTTGTTCCGACCAACGAGGCGCCCAAAACAACCGATTCGCCGACCGTAGTGTTCGGCGCTGTGACCGACCAAACGGTTGCGCCCGACGACGGTTTCGACGACGACTATTCATACGACAACGTGGTTACGCCGAGCGAAGAACCCGATTACGACGACCGCTATGACCGCAACTATGGCGAGGCTTATGCCCCGAAACGCGGCGGATTAACCCTTACCAACACCCAAATCGGGCTTATTTCGGGCGTTGCCGCTTTCATAATTTTACTTATAATTGTAATTTTGATGTTCTCTAAATGCGGCGGCGGAAACGATAACGACGTGTCGTCGGACAACCTCGGTTCGTCAAGCTCCAACGTCGCTACCAGCAGCGATATTTCAAGCCTGCCCTCTTCAAGCAGCGGCCTTTCCTCTGAGCAGTCAAGCTCCAACCAGCTCAGCGAGCCCGAGGAAATAAGCAGCCAGGCTCCGAGCCAGACCACAACAAGCAACACCGTAACGAGCGAAACTCCGAGCGAGACGCCGAGTGAAACTCCGAGCGAAACTCCGAGCGAAACTCCGAGCGAGACTCCGAGCGAGACACCGAGCGAAACTCCGAGCGAAACTCCGAGCGAGACTCCGAGCGAGCCCGCCACCTGATAACCTAAATAACGCAATAACCCCCTTGAGACGTACTTCGTAATGAAGCGCTCCTCAAAGGGGGTTTTTGTTTTTTTATTTTCGCCGCCTAAAGACCTTAAAGCCGCCGAACTTAACCATCACCGCCGCATATACGCCTATACAAACCGCCGCGCCGATAACAAACCGCAAAAGCTCGCCCGTTTCGGGCATAAGCCTTACCGCGCCGTAACCACCGCCGCAGGCAACCACCGCCGCAATAATCGGCCGCACGACCCAATTTTTCCAATCAAAGCCCATTTCGGCGCACCGTAGCAACCGCCCGATACAAAGCACCGAGGTCATAACGTTGCTGACCGCCATAACGGTAAGGAAGCCCGCCATCCCGAAAAGCGGCACAACGGCGTAGATAAGCGCAATTCTAACCGCCGAATCAATTACGTTGTACCGAAAAACGGCGTTTTGCTGGTCAAGCCCCTTTAAAATTCCGTCGGTCACGCTTTCAAGATACATTAACGGCACAAGCGGCGCCAAGCACGCGATTAAAACGCCTACCTCGTCGGAGGAATAAAGCAGCCGCCCGATTTCGCCCGAAAAAATGACGAAAATCCCCGCAATTATCATCGCCGCCTCGCAGGTAATTGATATCGTTTTGGACACCGCCGACCGTATCGCCGCCTTGTCGCCCGACGCCGCCGCCCCCGACATTTCGGGCACCATTAAGGTCGACAACGCGCTTAAAAACGACCCCGGAAAAAACAGCACGGGCAACGCCATTCCCTTTAAATTACCGAAAGCGGCGAGCGAAAGGTCATATGCGCCGCTGTGCGCCGCCAACTTTTGCGGCACAAGCAGGCTTTCTATTGTACGCAGCCCCGTTGTAAGATACCGCCCCGCCGTAATGGGCAACGAAATGGTCGCTATCCGCCCCGTAACCGAGTACGGAGGTGACTTTCTGCCACATTCCGCCGCCTTAATATTGCGGCGGCTTACGCTGTACCCGATAAACATGAAAAGGCAGGAAAGCGCCTCGGCAACCGTGTCGCCGACAAGCACAGCGGCGGAGGCGTAGCCGATTCCGTAGGGCGCAAAATGCCCTATAATAAGCATGATTACGCCGATTCGAATAAGCTGTTCAAAAATTTGCGCCGACGATTGCACCGCCACCCGCCGTAATGCGATAAAATAGCCCCTGATACACGACGAAACGCCCATAAACGGCAGGGAAAAGGACAATATTTTCAGCGACAGTGCGGCACGTATGTCCTTTATCCAAAATTCGGCGATTACGTCGGCGAGCAAAAAGACGGCCGCCGTGGAAACCGCCGCAATTACAAGGGTAAGGCACACCGAGCGGAACAAAATCCGCCTTACGGAACGCGCCGTGCCAACCTCCAGCTCCTCGGCGATAAGTCGGGTCACTGCGGTACAAATTCCGCTTGTCGCAAAGGTTGCGGCGAGCATATAAACCGACAAAATTAGTTGGTACAGTCCCATGCCCTCGGCGCCGACCGCCCCCGACAGCCATACGCGAAAAACCATGCCTATTCCGCGCAAAATAAGCGCCGTTACGGTCAGCACCGCCGCATTTTTTATGAATTTTCCCGTTTGCACTTTAGCTACACACCTGCTCGAAATAATTATTATACACTTCTGCCAAGCGGTTAAAGGTTTCTACGTCGGCGGCGCCCGTTTCCGGCAACCCCGCCGCCCGTTGAAACTCGGCTACGGCGGCGGCCGTCTCGTTGCTGTATGCGCCGTCAACCGTAATTTTGCCAATGTTTTTAAAACGGGTGCCGACGGCGTTAAGCATAACCTGCAAAATATAAACGCTGTCTCCTACGGCGCCGCCCGAAAGCCTTACGTTGCACCCGATTGCCGCCACCCGTTCGGGCGGTTTTCGCCGCTCAAGCAATTCCTCATATGCGTCGTTGAGCGCCTCCCACGTTTTGAAATCGACCTTTCCCGTAACGGGCAAGCCGTTTTCCTGTTGAAATTGCGACACGGCAAGGGCGGTTTCGGCGCCGTAAATGCCGTCAACCGCAAGCTCAACGCCGTCGCCTCGATTTATGCCCAGTTGGCGCAATTTTTCCTGAACCTCGCCGACCTGCTCTCTGTCCATTGTTACGCACCCTCCTCTAAAGTCACGCCGCCGAACTGACCCGCCGCGCGTTGAGCGCCGAAATAAAGGCTGTCGTATCGGTCGGCAATCGCCGCCCACGTTACGGGGCCGACAACGCCGTTCGACGTAAGCCCTAAAACCGTTTGAGCCGCGCGGACGGCGGCGTCGGTGCCTGCCCCGAAAACTCCGTCAACCGTAACGGTCGGTATGGTGGGATAGGTTTCCGCTATAACGTTAAGATATTCTTGCAATAACGTTACATATTGGCCGCTTGACCCGACGCGTAATGTCGTTCCGGGGTAAATTACAGCGCCGTCTTTTAACAGGTTTTGTTGGTCAACAATGCCTCGATAAGCTCTGTAAATTGCGTTCCACGTGTTTCTGCCTACAATTCCGTCGGGGGTAAGCCCGTAAACGGTTTGAAACGCCTCCACACCGCGGACAGTTTGCTCGTCAAACACTCCCGTTATTGAAACTTCGGGCACGGCGTCATAAAACCGACCTATAACCGCCAAATAATATTGTATCGACGAAACGTTGTTGCCCGTGTCGCCCGCTTTAAGCTCGTTGGGATATTGGCGGTCAATTTCGGCGAGGGTAACCCCCTCGGAATTAAGCTCGCTCAGCTTTTTAACCGAGGTGTAAATGTAACCTATGCGGTACCACGTCTCCTTGCCGATAACGCCGTCGGGATTAAGCCCGAAAATTTCCTGAAACCGCCGCACAGCCGCCTCGGTGTCCGCGCCGAAATTGCCGTCGGGGGAGGCTATTTTCGGTATAGCGGGATAGTTTCGTGAAATGCGGTTAAGCCGAATTTGCATTGCCTGAACGTCGTTTCCAACCGCGCCCAAGGAAAGCGGTATTCCCAAATATGACGGCACGTTTACCCTTACCGGCGCCGAAACAATGTCGATATCGTCGCCGTAAAAATATTGCAAAATTTCGTAAGGTGTTCGCCCCTCGTTGGCGAGGGAAACGGTGTCCCATTGTTTAAGCCCGTCGCAATTGGTTTGGCGGCCGTCGCAATAGGCGGTAAAAAGCGGCTCAACCGCTCCTTGCCGCCGCACGTAATTGTTAAAAAGGTCGTCAACTATCCTTGAAACATCCTCAAAATAACTGCGCCCGTTTACAAACGATTGGTCGAACGCCGTTGAATTGGTAATGTCGAAATCGTAGCCCTGCGACCGATACCATTCGGTGTAAATTCGGTTAAGCGCAAAGGAAACTTGGGCATAAACGTTGGCGCGGATTGCGTTTTCGGGCCACGTCGGAAAAATCTCGCTCGACGCAACGTTTTTTATGTAATCGGGAAAGGGCACGGTCACGTTTTGTGCCGATTGGTCGGGACGGCCCAGA
>JBGVDX010000176.1:0-5726 GCA_045119575.1 Acutalibacteraceae bacterium | reverse complement strand
ACCGAGGAGTAAGCGTTAACACTTGGACCTATTCAAACAAGGAGACACTTTACGGCGATTTTTTAAACGGATATTCTTCGTATACCACCGACGGCGCTTTATGGGCAAAGGATTTGGTAAGCAAAATTATACCGTCGAAGGATTATTCGGTTGACGCAGGAACCGCCGCCGAATTTAAGGCAACCGCTATAACAAAATCGGGCGAAAAAACGGTTTCTTGCGAGCCGATTGTAATAGACGGAGACATATCTTTCACAAAATCGGAAAACGGATATATCCCGTCCGCTTCAGGAGACGTAACCGTTATGCTCAAGTATGCTGAGCAGGTAGGTCAAAAAACCGTTTACCGATATTCTAATTCGGTAAAGGTGACAGTAAAATAAAAAAATAAAAAATCCATCTGTGAATTTTTCAAGCCACAGATGGATTTAATTTTAATAAAGATAAACCGCTAAAATCTCTAACGCAAAAGCTATAACATTCAACGCCGCGGTAATCGGAATGCCGATTGTGAAACTCTTTTTTCTGGTTTTGTGCGAGTGCTTTTTCATGGAAATAACTGAGCCGATACCTCCGCCGAGAATGGCAAGGGTAAATAATACATTTTCAGGAATACGCTTTTTGCCCTTAATGGCAAGCTTTTTGTCCATTGTCATTACTACGTAAGAGACAAGGTTAATTAACAAAAAGTAAATAACAAATATTAAGAAAACTTTTGCCTTGGCGCGGGTACCTACTCTTAACAAGTCCCGTACAAAGTTTAAAAATTGGTTACTGAACATTACTGACCGTCTTCCTTGTTTATGATAAATGTTTTTCCGCAATTCGTACACACGGCATAACGATGCTCATGCAAATTTTCAACCGTAAAACCGCAAAGTTTAAGGTCGGTTTCAAGCGATACGATACCGCACCGCGCAACTTTTCCGCAATTATTGCAAGTTATATATTCAAAATCATGTTGATTTGCTTCGGACGAAATATTAATCGGAAATTTCAAAATTTTGTCCTTCTTATTTCTAAAATAAAATATTCAATATTATAAATTTACCCTATTATTCACCTTTTGTCAATAAAATATGATAAATTAGCCTATAATTTGTTATTGATAACAGGTTGCATATTGAACTGAATAACAAATTATAATATAATAATGTTAAAACTTTGTCTTTGGAGGTGTAAAGCGTGAAAAAATCGGTTTGCCTGCTTTTGATTTTGGCCACCGTTATGTTATCCGCCTCATGCGCGGCAAAAACAAAGGAGGTCAGCAAAAACGAACTCGTCTCGGGTTCATTAAGCCAAACCGAAAGCAATAGCGCCTCCGATTTATCAGGTAATACCGAAGGCTTTGTGTCGTCCGATAATTGCGGCGAAATGCGCGGAATTTGGATAAGCTACGGCGAGCTTTCAACCGCGTTTGAGGGCAATTTCAAAAACGAAATAGCTGTCATGTTCGATAACATAAAAGGCTTAGGTCTTAACACTGTTTTTGTTCACACAAGGGCTTTTTGCGACGCTTTTTATCCGTCAAAGTTATTTCCTTGGTCGGCGTATATCACGGGCACCGAGGGGGTATCGCCCGGATTTGACCCGCTTAAAATCATGATTGACGAAGCGAAAAAACGAGGTCTTGAAATCCATGCCTGGCTTAACCCGTACCGCGTTTCTTACAAAACCGAGGACGTAAGCACCCTTGCAAATTCAAGCTATGTTAAACAATATATGGCGAAAAATCCGAACAGCACATTCGCCGTCGCATATGACGGAGGTTTATACCTCAACCCCGCCAACCCCGACGCCGAAAAGCTTATAATAGACGGGGTAAAGGAAATTTTAGACGCATACGACGTTGACGGTATACATTTTGACGATTACTTTTATCCTACCATGGACGAAAGTTTCGACCAAACCGATTACTCGGCATACATAAACGCTAACGGCAACCCCTTACCGCTTGCCGATTGGCGCAGAGAAAACGTAAACCGCATGCTTAAATCGGTTTATAACACGGTTAAAAGCTACGGAAACGACATCGCCTTCGGAGTCAGCCCCGCGGGAAACAACGAGCGAAATTATGACGAGCTTTACGCCGACACCGACGCATGGATTAACGGCGGATACATAGATTATATTATACCTCAACTTTATTTCGGATATAATTACTCCCCCGACCGCTACAGCTACGGCACGTTGGTTAACCAATGGGCGAAATATTCGGGCAAAACCGCGCTTTACGTCGGGCTCGGCGCATACAAAATCGGCGCCGGCTCCGATTCCGAAAAAGCCGACTGGGAAAGCGGCGAGCTGCTCGAAAAGCAGATTAACTCCTCAAGAAGTTTAAACTATGACGGATTTGTAGTATTCAGCTACAGCTCATTATTTTCAAACGACCCGCTTAATACAAGCGAGCGAGACAAGATTTCACAATTGATAGGAGCAGAATAACCCTATGTCTAAGCACCAGAAAAAAAACAGGTTCTTAAATTGGTTTTTACAGTTACCAAGGCCGAAAAAAACACTTTTCAGCATTTTAGCGATTACCTTGGCGGCGGCGATTATTGCCGTATCCACATTAGCCGTATTTGGCCCATTCGGCGACGCCATAGACATTATAGCGGGCAAATATTTACCCGAAAAAACCGACGACCCGTACATAAGCGTTAACGCGGGAAACACAAGCAAAGTGCCCACCGACATGGAGATTGACCCCGTGGGCGCTACCCTCCTCGCAGGGTATCTCAGAAACGGCACCGATTACGATTTAAACAAAGACGGATGGAAAGCCGAGATTGACAATGCGCTTTCATACGCGTCGAAAAACGGGCTTAACACGGTTATCGTGCCGCTGAATGAAAACGGGAACAAAATATACGGCGTCGAAAACGACGCTTTGGCATACATTACAAAAAGCGCAAGCAAAAAATCAATTGCGGTTTACGGCGAATACAGCCTTCTTGCAAAGGATAACAAAGCCAGATACCTTATTTCAAGCGACGAGGATATTTCGGTTATTTCCAACGAAATTGACAGCATTGTTTCAAGCTATTCCTTAAGCGGACTTCTTCTTAACGATTACTATACCGTAAACGGCGGCGCCGATTATGCGGCATATATAAGCGGCGGCAGCGGAATGGGACTTGACGCATTTTTGCGCGACCGTTTGGCAAAGGCGATTGAAAAAATCAGCAGCTCGGCAAAGGAGGCTAACGGCGGTATTACCGTAGGTATTACGGCGGACGCCGTTTGGGCAACCGAGAAAAAGGTTAAAGGCGGTATAGAAAGCGACGCCGAATTGTTTGAGGCGCTTACCGACGGCCACGCCGACACGGTTATGTGGCTAAACAAGGGCTACGCCGACTGTGTGTTTGTTTCGATACCCTATTCTACCCGTGATACGTCGGTGCCGTTCGGCGAGGTTGCCGAGTGGTGGACAAAAATGGTCGGCGCGACAACCCGACTTAACTTTACCCTTGCGGCCTACAACGTTGGTTCGGGCGAAACATGGGATTCCCCGACCCAGCTTGCCGACCAGCTTTCGTCGGTGCCTGTTTTAACGGCAAGCGGCTACGCTTTTGACTGCATTTCTTCGCTTGAAAAGGATACGACGGGCAACGCAAAAAACGCAACCCGTTATCTTTCGGAGCACGAGGCCATGGGCGTAAAGGAGCTTTCCTTTACCTCGGTTTATTCGAGCAAGTTTACTACATACAGTAAGGTTTTATCGTTTACGGGAGCCTCTGACCCCGATTATGCGCTCAAGATGAACGGCAAGGATGTTAAACGCACGGCAAGAGGCTATTTTTCATTTAACGAAACCCTTGAAAACGGCGAAAACACCTTTGTTTTTGAACACAAAGGCAAAACCCGCACGTTTACCATAACCTATGAGGCGGTTATCATTAAGCGAGTTGCTCCCCGCGCCGACCAAAAGCTGAGCGGCGGCTCGATTATTTCGGTATCGGTGACGGCGCGAAACGGCTCCGCCGTTACAGCAACTCTGGGCGGCACAACTATTACCCTTAGCCGCATAGGAAGCGAAAACAACGACACCGCCATCAAACAGGAGTTTTTCGATTACACCGGCGTGTTCACTTTGCCTAAGGCGGTTAACTCGGCTCAGGATTTGGGCGCGATTGAGTTTAAGGCGGTATGCCGTTCTCTTTCCGACAGCGCTACCGGAGGACGTATCACCGTCAGAGCAAAGGGCGACACCTCGGTTAGCAGCGGCGGCAGCTATCAAAGCGGTTACGGTATTGACGTTGACACGGGTACTCGGTATGTCGCCGAGGTCATACTGCCGCAAGCAGAAACCTTAGACGGCGATTTAATAGACGAGCGCTCCCGTCCCACCAACGCATATTTGCCGGCGGGCACCGTTGATTACTGCGACGAAAACGAAATTGTTTATTACAGCCCGTATTACGACGAAAATACAAATTTCCGCAAGCTTGATTACGGCAAGAGAGTTTATTCCGATGCGGTTTCTGTATTCAAAGCGACCTTACCCGAAACCAATTCGATTACACTTAAATCAACCGAAACCGTAGACCGTCACACCGTAATGACCTTTGACACTCAGTGGAAGGCGCCGTTTAACGTGACCTTGGCGCCGCAGGATTATACAAACCCGTATGCGGAAAACGCCACTCCCGATTATTCGGTAAGCGACGTCACTTACGAGTATATTGACATAGAATTTTGCTATACCGTCTCCGCTCAGGGCAAAATCAGTTTGAACGGAAATCCTGTTTTCAAAAACGGAGAATGGATTAAAAACGGCAACAACTACGTTTTAAGACTGTATCTCAAAAAAGCGGGCAGTTTCTATGGTTGGACAGCGCAGTATAATGAGAAAAACCAGCTTGAGTTTTATTTCCTGCACCCTGCAAAAATAACGGCTGCGCCCAACAATTACGGCTACCGACTGGACGGAGTTGTAATTATGCTTGACCCCGGCCACGGCGGAGAAGATGACCCCGGTGCGGTAGGCTCCAATAACGTTAACACCGAAGCGGTGCTTAACCTTTTCTTGACCAAGAAAATCCAACGTGAATTGGAAAATTTGGGCGCAACGGTTGTTTTGACCCGCTCATCGAACGAATCCGTTTTGCTTGTAGAACGTTCCGCTATGGCGAACGAGGTTAAGCCCGACCTGTTCATATCAATCCACCGAAACGCCTCAACTTCAACCTCTGCCGAAGGGTATTCCAACTATTATTTCCACCCCTTCTCAAAGCCGTTTGCAAAGGCGGTATACGACCGAACAGTAAAGGCGTTTTATTATGAACGGAGAGTAAACTACTATCCCTTCCACGTTGCTCGCATAAGCTGTTGTCCGTCGATACTGACCGAAAACGGATTTATGTCCAACGCGCTTGACTTTGCCCGAATCCAAACCGATTCGCACAACGAAATTAACGCATACTATACCGTTCAGGGTATTATCGACTATTTCGTTTCAATACAGTAAAAAATTTTAAAGCCGATGATTGAGTTTCAACCATCGGCTTTTTATTATAATTTTCTTGAAAAATAAATTATTCTTCCAATCATTACGGCGGTTAAGATTATCGGCAAAATTATGCTGAATTTTCCGTGGATATTAATAATCGCGGGGGTTGACCAATGGGTAAAGGCAACCGACGTTTGCCACACGATTATAGCCAAAAGCGGCAAATATGTAAGGCATAAAATTATCCGCTGCCAACGCTTGAAACAGCCTTTTT
>JBGVDX010000175.1:0-1177 GCA_045119575.1 Acutalibacteraceae bacterium | reverse complement strand
TAAATGTATATAGGCGCCTTTCCGGCGAAAATCCGTTATTTTTGCCTAATTATACAATGATCGGAGCGCTCGTAGGATACATTACCGACGAAAGCGTTACGAATTTTCAACCTATGGGGGCGAATTTTGGCGTTTTACCGCCGATTGAACCCCATATAAGAGATAAAAAAGAGCGCTATGCCGCTCTTTCTAATCGAGCAATTTTGTGGTATAATCAAAATATATGAATTTGAAAGGAGCGTTTATATGAGAATTATCGTTGACGCTTTCGGCGGAGATAATGCACCGCTTGAAATTTTAAAAGGTTGTGAAATGTCCGTTAAGGAAAACGGATACGAAATCGTACTTTCGGGTGATGAGGAAAAAATTAAATCCTGCGCCGCCGAAAACGGAATTTCGCTTGAAAACATGACTATAATAAACGCTTCACAGGTGGTTACTATGGAAGACCACCCCGATTGTATTTTAAAGGTTAAAACCGATAGTTCTATGGCCGTCGGAATGAAAAGCCTTGCCGCAGGGGAAGGCGACGCCTTCGTCACTGCGGGCAGCACTGGTGCGGCCGTAATCGGTTCGACCTTTCTTGTTAAGCGCATAAAGGGCGTTAAACGTGCCGCTCTTGCAACCATTATGCCTAACGATAAGGGCGGAAATTTCATGGTACTTGACGTAGGCGCAAACGTTGAATGTCGCCCCGAAGTGCTTGTTCAATTCGGCGTTATGGGTTCCGAATACATGAAAGCCTTTTTAGGCGTTGACAACCCCCGTGTCGCTTTGCTTAGCGTCGGTACAGAGGATACAAAAGGCGGCGATTTACAAAAAGAAACCTTCTCTTTGCTTAAAAATATGCCGCTTAATTTTATCGGAAACGTTGAAGCAAGAGACTTGCTTTTCGGTGTAGCTGACGTTGTAGTATGCGACGGATTTTCGGGTAATATTGCTCTTAAATCTATTGAGGGCACAGCACAGTATTTAATTAACAATTTAAAACCCGTGTTCACAAAGAATATAGGTACCAACTTAGCATATCTTATGCTCAAAGGCTCGCTTAAGGATTTTAAGAAAAAGCTTGATTATACCGAAATCGGCGGAGCGCCGCTTATGGGCATTGCGAAACCCGTAATTAAGGCGCACGGAAATTCAAAGGCGAAGGCTTTTAAAAACGCCATCGACCAAG
>JBGVDX010000174.1:0-10159 GCA_045119575.1 Acutalibacteraceae bacterium | reverse complement strand
ATAAAACCGCAGTTTGAAAGTGCGCTGCTGCAAACAAGCGTAACCTTATCCTTTTTCTCCGACTTGCGGAAAATAAGCAACCCGAGCACAAAGCCGATAACGTGAGTTGCAACGGCGCAACCGGCGGCAATAAGCAGCTCGCCCGCCGATTGGCTGTTAAATTCCATGCTTTCAAAGGAGCTGATTATAACGCACGGCGTTACTATGTAAAGCAACAGATTGGTCATTTGGGCGGCGCCGTCGGAGGTTAAAAGCCCCTTTTTGGAAATAATAAAACCGACGCCAATCATCAGGAAAAGTATAATAACCTGAATACCTACCGTGCCCGTATAGCTTAAAAAATCTGCCATCAAAAATAACCTCGCTTAGATTTATTCACTAAAACCTAATGTTACACCACTTTTTTAAATCAGTCAACCGTTTTAAAGTATAAACATCCCCGCCAAAACATATCGGTTTAACAGAATGGCGCCTATGCTGACCGCTATCCAAATAAGTGAAAAGGGGAGGCACACCTGACCCAAAATATTGAACGGCACCGCCGAGTAATCCCAAACGCCCATTTTAAGCCAAAGGTTGAATATAACGCCGAACACAAATTCAACCGCCGTTATAACCGCGCTGCAAACCACCGCCAACGGAAAAAGCGGGATTTTGCCCGCGAACCGATTATCGAGCAAAACAATTATAAGAAAACAAACTCCTCCCGCCAAAACCATGCTGAAATGAGTGCGGCCTCGGTAAATAATCTCCATAAGGCCGTAGCCCACGCCGCCTAAAATAAAAATAAACGCGTATTTAATCGCTATTTTAACGCTTTCCAAGACAATAACCGCCTATCTTAACTGTATAAGGCTATTTTGTGCTATTTTGGCGGGATTATAACTAAAAACTGCTTTACATAATAACATGGAAATGATATAATGACTGTGTATGTTCATGTTTATTCGGGGGAGAATAAGCGTGAGGTGCATGTAAAATGAATAATAACGATAAGGATAATAATATTCCTCCCGAAATTGACAACAATCCGTCGGGCGGCTCGGACAGCGATAATACAAGAGAGGCCATGACAATTGACCAAATTGAGGCAATACGCAACAGCGGCTCGGTTACCACGGTTTCAAAACGCGGGATAATCCATTGTCTTACAATTATCGGCCAAATCGAAGGGCATTATACCCTCCCGTCGCAAACAAAAACCACCAAGTATGAGCACGTTATACCTCAGCTTGTAGCCATTGAAGAGGACGACGAAATTGAGGGACTTATTATTATTCTTAATACCGTCGGCGGCGACGTTGAGGCGGGACTTGCGATAGCCGAGCTTATCGCCGGAATGAGCAAGCCGACCGTGTCTCTTGTCCTTGGCGGAGGCCATTCAATCGGCGTTCCGCTTGCCGTGTCGGCGAAAGTCTCTTTTATTGCTCCGTCGGCTACTATGACGATACATCCCGTAAGAATGAGCGGGCTTGTTCTGGGCGTGCCCGAAACCTTGTCGTATATTGATAAAATGCAGGAGCGTATTACCCGATTTGTAACGGCAAATTCGAATATAAAGGACGAAAAATTCAGAGAACTTATGATGAACGTCGGCGAGCTTATTACCGACGTAGGAACGGTGCTTGACGGTAACGCCGCCGTTGAAACGGGGCTTGTTGACCGCTTGGGCAGCTTATCCGATGCGCTTTGTGCTCTGTACGATATGATAGAAGAACGAAGAAACCAAACTTAAATCCGCAAAACCCTTGCGGAAATACATAACATAGGGGCGAGTTTAGTTTGTTAGAGGGATTTTTGGATATTTTAAAATCAATATTTTTCGGCATTGTAGAGGGTATAACCGAATGGCTCCCTGTTTCAAGTACGGGCCACTTGATTATATTCGAGGAATTTCTTGAGTTTAGCTTCGATAACAGTAACGGCGACTTTTGGAATTTATATAGCATAGTAATCCAGCTTGGCGCAATAATGGCGGTTGTAACCATGTTTTGGAGCAACCTTTTTCCCTTTAAATTTATGGGCGGCGTAACGGTTAAAAAAAGCGTAATGAATATGTGGTACAAGGTTCTTGTTTCCTGCGTACCCGCCGCCGTAATCGGGCTTTTGCTTGACGAATTGCTTGAAAAATACCTTTATAACTGGGTTACCGTGGCGATAATGCTTATCCTTTTCGGCGTTTTCTTTATAATTATCGAAAACCGAAACAAAAACGCCGTTCCTACGGTAAATTCAATAAGCGAGATTACATATAAACAGGCGATTATTATCGGCGCATGGCAGGTGCTTGCCGCCGCATTACCGGGAACGTCGCGTTCGGGCGCAACCATAATCGGCGCCCTGCTCCTCGGCCTTTCCCGAAAAACTGCGGCTGAGTTTACCTTTTACCTTGCCGTTCCCGTAATGTTCGGCGCAAGCTTGCTAAAGCTTATTAAATGCGATTTCGCCTTTACGCCGATTAGCGTTGCGGCGCTTATCGTCGGCATGATTGTATCCTACATCGTGTCGATACTGGTAATAAAATTCCTGCTCGGCTATATCCGTAAACACGATTTCAAGATATTCGGCTGGTACCGAATTGCTCTTGGAATAATAGTAATACTTTTCTTTATACTTAAGCCAGGGGCTTAATACTAAACGGAGGATAAAAATAAATGTCTTCTAAAAAACCAACCCCGCCTAAATCAAAAACAAGGGCGAAAAAATCGGCCAATCCGAACTCGTACATAGTCCCGATTATACTTTTTGCCGTTGCAATACTTATCGAAGCGCTTGCTGTCATATCCCAAAAGGACGTGGCGGTATGGCACTTCTTGCATAATTTTGTTCAATCGTTTTTCGGCACCTGCGCCTATCTTTGGCCGGTGTATATCGGCTATCTTGCGATACAGCTTTCGCTCGATATTGAACAGTCGAGCAAAATCAAACGTCTTGTAATAAGCGGCCTTCTTTTGCTCTTTATTTCGGCGTCAATAGATGTGTTCAGTTTTCCCGCCGAAGGCACATGGGAGCGTGTTACAGCAGCGTATACGACCGAGGGCTTTTTAAGAGCGGGCTTTTTGGGCGCATTAATCAGCTACCCCTTTGAAGCCGTTACGGGAAAATGGGGAGCGGCGATAATATTTGTGCTTATCCTCTTTGTCCTTGTTATGGTGTTTACAAGAACAACGCTTGATAAATTTATTACAAAGGCGAGCCAGCCTGCCGACAAATTGCGTAGCGCCGCCGCCGATAAATATACCGAATTTAAAAAACGCAAAGAGGCGGAAAAAGCCGCAAAGCTTGACGTAGAGGTTGACACCCGCTTTGCTTACGATATTCCGCTTCCGGGCGAGCCGGCAAGGGAAGCCGACGAGCCAAAGCCCCAAGACCCGACCGAAATGCGTAAAAAGGGCAAGAGGGTGGTCGACTCCTACCGCAAGCATGACGTGCTTGACGAAATAATGGACGAAATCGAGGACCCGACGGTAGCATCAAAGCCCGAATCCGACGAAAACGAGGGTGTTATCGACGAGGAATTGCTTAAAAAGCTTGACGAGTCGGTTGAGGTTATCTATGCCGACAAAAAAACCGACAAAAAGGTTGGCAGCGGCATAAAAATCGGCGAAGAAACCGACGAAGAGCCTGTCCCCGAATATAAATATCCGCCTATCGACCTGCTTAACGCCCCGTCAAGAGATAACGCGGGCGATATACGCAGCGAGCTTACCGCCAACGCCGAAAAGCTTGTTGACACCTTGCGTTCGTTCGGCGTAGAGACAAGAATTATTAACATAAGCCGCGGCCCGTCCGTAACCCGTTACGAGCTGCAACCCGCCGCCGGCGTTAAAATTAGCAAGATTACTAACCTTGCCGACGATATCGCCCTTAACCTCGCCGCCGCCGGCGTGCGTATAGAGGCACCTATCCCGAATAAGGCGGCTGTAGGTATCGAAATTCCGAATAAAGTCCGCACCTCCGTCGGCGCAAGGGAGCTTATCGAATCGGCGGAATTTGTTTCGGCGCAAAGTAAGGTTACGGGTATTTTGGGTAAGGATATTTCGGGCGCAAACTGCTTTATGGATATTGCGAAAATGCCGCATGTCCTTATCGCGGGAACAACCGGTTCCGGTAAATCGGTTTGCCTTAACTCCATTATTATGAGCATTCTTTATAAATCGACTCCCGACGAAGTGCGTATGCTCATGATTGACCCGAAAGCCGTTGAAATGATGGTTTATAACGGAATACCGCATTTGCTTGTCCCCGTCGTTTCCGACCCAAGAAAGGCGTCGGGAGCTTTGGCTTGGGCGGTAACCGAAATGACGCACAGATACAAGATTTTAAGCGATAACGGCGTTCGTAACCTTGAAGCGTATAACGAGCTTGCCGCAAAAAGCGACACCTTAAAACCGTTACCGCAAATTGTAATTTTCATCGACGAGCTTGCCGACCTTATGATGACGGCACCGAACGAAGTAGAGGACTCAATTTGCCGTTTGGCGCAAAAGGCACGAGCCGCAGGCATGCACCTTGTAATCGCCACCCAGCGTCCGTCGGTTGACGTCATTACGGGACTTATTAAGGCGAATATCCCGTCGAGAATTGCGCTCACCGTATCGAATCAGGTGGATTCACGCACGATTATTGATATGTCGGGCGCCGAACGTCTTGTAGGTAAGGGCGATATGCTTTATTACCCCGTTGGCGTTGCCAAACCGATAAGAATTCAGGGCTGTTGGATTTCCGACGCCGAAATTGAGGCGGTTGCAAACTTCCTCAAAAACAGCCGGAAAAACGATTACGACGAGGAAATTCAGCAGGAAATCGAGCGTCAGGCGGCTCAGGAAAAGGGCAAGAAGGGAGCCGCTGTTTCGGCTGAGGACTCGGACGGCGACTTTGACGAAATGTTACCCGCCGCCGTTGAGGTTGTTATCGATGCGGGACAGGCTTCGACCTCGCTTTTACAGCGCAAGTTAAAGCTTGGCTACGCCCGCGCCGCAAGAATAGTTGACCAGCTTGAGGAAAAGGGCATCGTCGGCCCCTACGGCGGCGCCGCAAAGGGCAGAGAGATACTTATAACTAAGGCGCAGTGGATGGAAATGCAGGCTATGGGTACCGATGAAGAGCTTGTTGACGAAGAATAAGATTATAGCCGCCGCAGTTTTTGCGGCGGCATGCATTATGTCTGCCCTTTTGTCGGTTTTCGGCGTATGGGACAGTCTTTTTCTTGCCGTGGGGCTGAAAAACGATATCGACGACGGGAGCTTTGTCCGTTTCGTAGACGTAGGTCAGGGCGACTGTACGTTGGTTCAAAGCGACGGCAAGCTTATGCTTATTGATACGGGTGACGAAAATCACGCCTCGTCGGTCTTTAGGTATATAAAAAGCTTGGGCTTTGATAAAATCGACACCGTTATTGTTACTCATCCTCACGCCGACCACATTGGCGGACTTGATACGCTTACCGAAAACATGACGGTCGACCGGGTTTATATAACCGACGATATTCCCGCCGACGAAACTGATAAATCGGCATATGCTAATTTCATTGACCGATTTAGCGGCGAAATTTTACCTGTTGAGGATATGGGCAGCTTTGCTTTCGGTGAATTCAACCTATCGCTTGTGCTGTGTGACAGCCTTGCCGCCGACGAAAATGACCGCTCGGCGGTAATTTTGATTGAAAAGGGCGAAATGAGCTTTCTTATAACGGGCGACATTTCGGAGTCGGACAGTAAAATCAACGTTTCCGCCGATGTTTTAAAGGTTGCCCATCACGGAAGCAAAATCGGAACCTCAGCCGAAATGCTTTCGCGCGTAAACCCGAAATATGCGGTAATTTCGGTCGGCTCGGATAACACATTCGGACACCCGACCGACGAGGTTCTAACCCGCCTTAAAAACGCGGGAATAAAGCTTTACCGTACCGACTGCAACGGCACCGTTACCTTTAACCTAACCGACGGTTTGGAGATAGATACAGAGTATTAAGGGATGATGTTACTTTGAAAAAACAACAGCTGATAAGCTCGCTTTTATTGTTGCTTACGGCGGTAATTTGGGGCGTTGCCTTTACAGCGCAGTCGGAGGCAGGCGAAACAATCGAAGCCTTTACATTTACCTGCGTTCGCAGCATAATCGGCGGCATAGTTTTGCTGCCCGTAATCGCAATTTTCGGGAAAAAGCTGCCCGCCGATAAAGAAATCCGCTGTAAAGAGAATAAAAAAGTACTTATTGCGGGAGTTGTTTGCGGCGTGCTTTTGATGATTGCACAAAATTTGCAACAACTCGGCATTAACATGGGGGCCTCGAGCGGAAAAGCGGGATTTATTACCGCCTGCTACATAATTTTTGTTCCGATTTTCGGTATTTTACTAAAACGCTGTTGCTCGCCGCTGGTTTGGATAGCGGTTGTTTTGGCGGCCGTCGGACTTTACCTTTTGTGCATAACCGACCGACTTTATTTCGAACCGCAGGATATTCTGCTTTTCGCCTGCGCGATAATGTTTACTATGCAAATTCTTGCCGTTGACCATTTTTCGCCCAAGGTCGATTGCGTAAAGCTCGCTTGTATCCAGTTTTTTGTCAGCGGAATTTTAAGCGCAATTTTAATGTTTATATTTGAAACGCCGAACGTAAACAGTATGCTTGACGCTTGGCTGCCGATACTTTACACCGGCGTGCTTTCAAGCGGCGTTGCGTACACCTTGCAAATCGTAGGTCAAAAGGGGCTTAACCCTACCGTCGCCTCGATTATAATGAGTCTTGAATCGGCGATTGCGGCGATTGCGGGATGGTTAATTTTAGGTCAAAGCCTATCCTCCCGCGAAATAACGGGTTGCGTTATTATGTTCGTCGCAATAATAATTGCCCAAATCCCGATAAAACGAAGAAAAAAAGAAGTCTGAAAAGGGAGAGGCTACGTAAGGAAGTAGCTTCTCCCTTCGGCTTTGTAATCAGCCGGATTGATTGAAATTGTAGGAAAATCAATATTTTGGAGGATTACATAATGGAAAACAGAATTTATAACGAGCAGAACGGTTTGTGGTACGAATTACAGGGCGATTATTATATCCCTTGCCTTGCACTCCCTGATGAAGAACAAGCGAAAATTGGTGTGTGGGGACAGCGGCACTTGCGGTATATCAAGCAACACCACAAAGTGAGATATGTTAATCTGCTGACAAGCGGTAAATTGAACGGCTATCTCGCTGATATTGACAAGCAGGCTGAGGATATGTTTTTTCGGCTCGTAAAACAGATGGCAAAGCGTGAGAATGCAACCGAAAAGCTCAAAGCAGACAATCAAATGGAATGGGTTGGTAGGATGAACAACATCCGTAGCAGAACCACAGAAATCGTAAATCACGATATAATTTACAACTAACCAAAGTATGGCGGCAGGGAGATTAACACCTCTCTGCCGCTTTTTCTGTAACATAAAAGGAAAAATAATCGCAAAAAAGTTTGTAACGTTTTTGCTTTTCGTGTCTCTAACCTATGTAGGTAGGTGAAGAAGATGGTGAAATTAAGATATGCAAACTATTGTAATCTAAAATTTTTCTTGATTTTTCTTGTTATATACGGGCATTTAATTGAACCACGGATTTGGGAATCTGATATTCTTATGACACAATATAGGTGGATATATCTTATACATATGCCACTATTCAGCTTTCTGTCCGGTCTGTTTGTGAATAAAGAAAAGGATTGTGGCTTGCAACTGATTAGAATATTACCTTTATATCTTTTTTTACAAATGGTGGCAGTTTTATTTGGAAACGGAGCAGTGAAGTTCTTAACACCATGGTGGATTTTGTGGTACTTGCTTAGCTATAGTATATGGCTTTGCTTTACGTGGCTGTGGTTCCGTTTTTGCAAAGGAAAGTTCAAAATTTTACTTTTGATATGTTCGATTGTTATTGGATGTATGGCTGGATTATTTCCTTCTGTTGGTCGTGAATTTTCTTTATCACGAACTTTGGTGTTCTTTCCGTATTTTTTTGCCGGAGTTATAATGCATCCAGCTTATAACTGGAAAAAATTAAGAATAGCTGGGATTATTGCGTTTATAGTTGCTTTTGGTATAATATTATATATTGGCGATAATGTTCCTGTCACATTTCTTTATCAAGCAAGTCCGTATGTTAGCAAAAAAGAGATATTGCTCCGCTTGTTATGTTATTTTCTCGGGGGAGCGTTGGGACTGTTTAGCTTGACGATTACCCCGAATATTAGACTGCCTTTTTCTAAAATAGGCACAAACACAATGCCTGCATATTTACTTCACGCACCGATTGTTATTGGTTTAAGATGGTTGGTGATCCCGTGGCAGTATCATATTATAATTGCCATTGCATTTTTGTGTATAATGTATGTGCTTACAAAATGGCACGGAACTTTATACGGAATCATTTCTACGGAGAGGAGGGATAATAGTTGGCAACCTTTCAAAAAATCTACGAAGAGTGTGCTCAACCGGTCTATCGATTCTTATTATCCCTAACGGGTAAAGATGATTTGGCGGAAGAACTGCTTTCAGAAACCTTTTATCAAGCATTTAGGCATATAGATCAGTTTGAAGGGCGATGTTCGTTATATACTTGGTTATGTCAAATTGGTAAAAACGCTTGGATTAAAGAGTGCCGTAGGAATAATAGATATAGCGAAATAATGCTGGAGGACTTGAAACTGATTGATGACAGTCCATCTTTGGAAGAGCAAATAATCAATAAAGAACAGTACCTTAAGATTCTAAAAGCACTGCAAGGATTGTCTGACGTTTACCGTGACGTGTTTATATTGCACGCTATCGGCGATGTTAAATTAAAAGAAATTGCCTGCATATACGGAAAAACCGAGAGTTGGGCAAGGGTTACATATTTTAGAGCAAAACAACAGATTGCACAGGAGGTAGTGAAATGAAAATCGAATGTAAAGTCATAGAAGACTTATTACCGTTATATTCTGATAATGTGTGTTCCGATGAAAGCAAAAAAATAGTAGAAGAACATTTGCAAGAATGCGAGATATGCAGGAACATGTTGGATAATATGGATGTTGTTCAGGTAACGCATATCGAAAAAGAAGAAAACGAAAAAAGTGCGATTGTAAAAAAGGTATTCAAAAAAATTCACAGACGATGGATTGCATCTATTGTTGCGGTGATTGTGTTGATTCCACTTCTTGTTTTCGTATCAATACTGGGATATAACGAGACACATAAATCTGGTATTGCTTTTTCCAATATAGATGATGTGTACAGATGCTATAGCTATTTGAATTATATAAAATCCGGACAGTACGATAAAGCTGTACAAATGGTTGATTATACCGAAAATGAATATACAATGGTTGATTGCGTTTCTCATATGACACCGAACGAATACCAAGAGTATATGTCAGAACGATTCGTGAAAAAACTTGAAGAGTACAACGAACTTGGGATATCCATCACAAATATACGTTTCAGTAGTGCATATAGATGGGACAACGGAGTATGGTGCATTTGTATGTCGTTTGATGAGATTTATCCCGATGGTAGTAAGCAAACGATAATCGCTCATATGAATGGTGAGACAATGTATACGGGGGCATATTCCTTCCCGAACAAGAATAAAACCGAACGTGATGATTACCTTGACATCATTTTAACGCTATATGCTGAAGATGAATCATCTTGGTATAAAGATTTCGAAGTTTCCTTTGAACTTAAAGAAAGCGAAAAAGCAATCATCAGAAGGGACAAGAAATCCAATATCAATTTTGATGGCGTGTTTAATGTTACTTATGGAACAGGTGCAAGTTTGATAGATGAACCATACTATCAAACTGTTTTTGAAACATCAGTTCCGGGTAAATATTCCGTTGTAACTTATGAGTCTGATGGTACAAATAGATACCTTACCTTCGATGAACTTGATATTGAGATTGTGAAGTATTCCAAATAATGTTATTACATAAGAAGAGGCATCGCTTCGGCGGTGCCTTTACTTATACCCAAACCTAATAGTATTCCCACCGTTTATGACAAATAGTAAGCGCTCAATAACCGCCCGGGTACAGTCAAACGGCAGTCTCCATTTTGCGAGACTGCCGTTCACATTATTCAGATGCTTTCTTTGTTTTGCGGAGTGAGAATTCCTGCTTTATGTATGGATCCCATGGCATCAGTGTT